>NZ_SYUT01000043.1:0-56703 GCF_005146325.1 Vibrio genomosp. F6
GCAGACAGAGCCAAATAAATAAGCGTATTCAATTAACGACTCTAGATCTAGCGGTGATCATAGGGAAGGTTTTGGCAATAAAAAAGCCGATGCATTGCATCGGCTTAATGAGCGTAGTTAGGTATTAATCATTGGCAACTAGCGTTAATGCTTTACGAGACACCTCATGGGCTGCTTTCGTTAAGTTTTGCTTCTCTAGCGCGTCAGAAAGATAACTGTAGTCAGAGACGCTTGCACGTAACTCTAGTGCTTTTTCAAAGTGGTCTTGTGCTTCTTTCCACTTTTGATCTCGTAAGTAGAATTGAGCTAGAGCACTGTGCGCTTCCGCATTGCTACTGTCCTTATTCAATGTTTTTTCCAATAGGACCGTCGCAGGATATGTATCAGGAAGATTCATTTCAGGCAATAGGGTAAAAAGCTCAGGGCTTGGGTTCTTTTTCAGAGCTTCTTTGACAACCGTATAGGCTTCAGAATCAGCTTTTCTTGCAATAAGCTGTTTAACAAAGCAATGAGTTAGATGTTGGCTCTGCTTTACTTTGCGAGGTAGGGAGTCCCAATGGCTAATTAAGCCTTCACTTCCTTGTTGTTGAGCAACCTCTGTTAATAAACCGCACTGCGCCGTTTGAGTTAAGCTCGCGTGCTCTTCACTATCGATTTGCTTAGCTTTAACAAGTTTAGGCAGCAAATCCAATAGTGGTTGCCATAGGCTTAATTCCATGTAGGTGGTTTTCAGTAGGTTCAATACAATGCTGTTATTTGGGTAACTTGATTTAAGTGATGACAAGATATCGAATGCTTTATCAAATTCACTATCGCGTACCGATTGCTTCGCCTTAGTTAGCTCAACAGCAAGATGAGAGTTTTCCTCTTTACTTGCTAATGCTAAATAGTTATCACGCTTCTCTTTATCGCCCATGCCTTGTGCTGCTTCAGATGCGACTAAATAGCAGAGTAAAGGCATATCGTGGTGGTTTGCCCAGCGAGTGACTTTTTTCTCAGCCCCTTTCCAATCACCTTCTAGCAATTTTATGATGCCTTCGTTGGTATAGCGGCGAGAACGCTTCAACTTACGGACGCTAAACCAGTTCCATGTTGTTGAGCTTGCGTACAATGCTTTTTTAAATAGGAACTCTAAGCCAAATAAGATAGCAAGCAGTGCAATAATCATTAGCACTAATGTAGTGACACTCATCTCTATGGTTTTTTCAGCGATAGAGATCAGTACGTAACCCTGCTGTCCTGAAAATTGGGTTCCGACGAATAGTCCAGCCCCAAGGATAATGAAAAGAAAAATCCAACGTACCATTATTTCTCCTCCGTAATGATGGTTGTCACTTCACGGCGCAGACGATCGGTTATTACATCGGATAGAACATTTTGTGTTTGCAGTTTCACTGGGTATTCAACCTGAACATTCTGCTTACTTAGCTGATTCAAACTCTTATTGAACTCTTTTACGGCATTATCATCTTGATTGAAGAAAGCTTGAGACCAATCATTCGCGACCGATAAAGCCGTGGTGTATATCTCTTGTTGGTCAACATAAACAGCTTTGATTGCTGTTTCTAATTTGGCTTTAATGTTCTCTCTTAAATAGAAGTGCTGCTCAGGAGAGAGAAGAGGGATGACATTACCATCACGAGTTCGGAAGGTAATAAACTGCTCGGAGAATGCTTTGAGTGAGGTCGTTAAGTTAGTCTGCCAATCATTGATATCTTGAGATACTTCTTTTTTAACTTCTTGAGGTGCGTCAGGAAGAATTGCATTGGCTAATGGAAGTTTATTCACTTGCTGTTGAAGGCTTGTTAAGCGTAGAACGAGACCATCTCTATCAATGAGTGGAATGGTTCTTAATTTGGTGATGTCGTTAGCCATTGCTTGACGCAGAGGGACAAGGCTTGGATCATTCAATGCCGCTATGCGCTGATCCGCACTTTCCATTAGCTTAGTTGCACTTACCACGTCCTGTTCTAGGAATAATTTACGGCCTGCAAGTTTTACTAGGTAATCGGCTTCTGCTAGCAACCAATCATTTGGTCGGCGGCCTTTAACATCGGCAATCGCAAGTTGAAGGCTTTCAATGCTTTTTTGTTGTTGACCTAAAATGACTTCAGCTTTATGGCTCGCAACCGTCGCTTTCTCGATGGTTTCATTTTTAACGTTATTAAGCTCACTCTGCATTGATGTTTGAGCTTGTCCTAGCTGATCTTTTAATGCTGAGATTTGTTGTTGGTACTCGGCATCTTTTTGCTGCATTTGGAATGTTAATCCGCCACCAAAAATAATGGATAAAATAATCGCAACAGTACCGAGTTTGACGCCGCGTTTTCCTTGTTTTTCTACAAATTCAGCAGGTTGTGCTGGCGCATTTTCTTTCTCAGGTTGAGGAGGCATGCTTTGCTCTTCTTGCTTGGCTTCAGGCGTAAGGCTTTCGGCTTCAACAGAAGTTTCGTCAACTACGGGGTGGTTTTTTTCGTTCTTATCTTCAGGTTCAATATGCTGATTGTTTTTTTTACTTGTCATACTTATATCCTGTTGTGCTATGGCTGGAGAGTAGCCAGTAAATCTGAATTTGATGCGCTACCTACGTTCAGCGCGTTTATAAAGCCTAAATTTATTGCTGTTTCTACAATACGTTGACTTGGAACGAGCAGTTGAAGGTTAAACAGCCAAGTCTGATAAATTGGTGGTGTTTGAGAGACAAGAAACGCGAGTTGTTCACTACTTGTTATCACAATGCGAGTAACGTCATGTTGTTGCCAGTAAGGGAATGCTGATTCTGCAGAAAATGAGATAAATTCTCTGCAGTAGGTTTCACAATATTCAACCTTTGCTTGGCGTTGAACTAAGCGTTGATAAATTAACTCACGGCCACCATTACCGCGTAAAATTAAAATTCTTTTTCCATCAACATCTTGTAGTTCTGGTATTTCCAACAAGTGCTCACTATCCCCTACAAGCGGATAGTTTACTTTTTGTTTTGATAGTTTGCTTAAATAGTGTGCTGTTTTTTGACCAACGCCAAGGTAAATAATACCCGCAGGCCAGTTTGAAGAAGCATTTGAGAGCAATTGCTGGGCGAAATTTACAGCGTGTTGGCTTATGGCTATTAAGATGTCACATTCCGCAAGTTGGTGAGCTAAATTGTTTCCATTAGGGTTTGCGACAATATTAATGAGCGGATGGTGGATTGCAGGAATCCCCACCCCCACCAATTGCTGGCAAAGTTCTCGCCCTTGTTGATCGGGTCTAGTGACCAACACAGTCATGATTAATCGTGTTCAGCGTAAAGTTTTTCTAGAATTTCACGCGCACCATCTTCTAAAAGTTGGTTGGCTAAAGTCACACCTAGAGTTTCCGCGTCTTTTCTATGGCCTTTAATTTCACCACGTACAATTTTTGAACCGTCTGGTTCGCCAACAAGCGCACGTAGCCAAATATCATCGCCATCGAGTAAAGAGTAACTGCCAATAGGAACTTGGCAGCCACCTTCTAAGGTGAGGTTCATCGCTCGCTCACATAGAACGCGATCGGCTGTGTCTTTGTGATTTAATGCACTAAGTAGTGAAATAACGCGTTCGTCATCTAGGCGACATTCAATACCAACAGCACCTTGGCCAACAGCAGGCAATGATTGTTCCGGTTCGATAAAGCTGCGAATGCGCTCTTCAAGTTCAAGGCGCTTTAGCCCCGCAGCCGCAAGTACAATAGCATCATAATTACCAGCATCGAGTTTGCCTAAGCGAGTTCCAACATTACCGCGCAACTCTTTGATGATTAAATCAGGACGCTGCTCTTTCAATTGACATTGACGGCGTAAGCTACAAGTCCCAACGGTTGCACCTTGAGGTAAGTCTTCAATGCAATCATAAGTATTTGAAACAAAGGCATCACGTGGGTCTTCACGTTCACAAATCGTCACTAAGCCTAAGCCTTCAGGAAAATCGACTGGCACATCTTTCATTGAGTGAACAGCCAGATCAGCACGGCCTTCTAGCATCGCGACTTCAAGCTCTTTTACGAACAAACCTTTGCCGCCAACCTTTGCAAGTGGTGTATCAAGAATGATGTCACCTTTAGTTACCATGGTAACCAATTCGACTTCTATACCTGGATGGGCCGCTTCAAGTTCGGCTTTAACAAAGTATGCTTGCCATAGTGCTAGAGGGCTTTTGCGAGTCGCAATGCGGATAGGGGAAGAGTTTGTCATTTGAGTTCCGATACTTATCTATTAATGGGGTAATCGTACCATTCAAATATCGAAAGTATTACTGTTAGATCGAGTCTGTGATAATTCGGTGATTGAATATGAATAATTAGCCAAAATAGTGTGACAAAGTTCTCATTTGATAGATGGACTATTATTAGTGAAGAGCATTAGAGTGGACACTATCGGCGCTCAAGCGTTTGTCAGTTTTTATCTCTTTGTTCGCTGAGATATGAAATTGCAAATTCTTTACCATTCAGGATAAAAGTGTTAAATTGATCACGTTTTGTTGTCGCTTTAGAATAAAACATAAACAAAACGTGCGTTTATACTCAAACCAAGGAAACACCTTGCAGGCTTACACTCAAACGTTAATCCAAAGATTAGATAACCTTAATCAACAGCGCATTGATCGTGCGTTAGCTCTCATGGATTTAGCCAGTCAGCGAGTGTTCCATCTTATTCCTACCCTATTTCATTTTAATCACCCTGTGATCCCTGGTTACTTCGATCAACAAGTGCCTTTTGGTATCCATAATTTTGAACTTAATGATATTCAATCGCAGTTTATTGAAGATACCCAACTGACTATTTCCCAAGAGCTTAATACAGCAGAAAAGCCTGCGATATTGGGCTTGTATACCATGGGCAGTACTTCATCTATTGGGCAAAGTACATCAAGTGATTTAGATATTTGGGTATGTGTATCACCACAAATGAGTAGTGATGATAAAGAGAATCTGAGTAATAAATGTTTACTGATCACTGATTGGGCGAAAGGTTATGGTGTTGAAGCGAACTTCTTTTTAATGAATGAAGAGCGTTTCAGAAGTAACCATTCTGAGGAGATGACCGGAGATAACTGCGGGTCTTCTCAGCATTTACTTTTGCTTGATGAATTCTATCGTTCGGCTGTGCGCTTAGCGGGCCAGCGATTACTGTGGCAAATTGTGCCTCCAGAAATGGAAGAGTGCTACGACGAATATGTGCAAGGCTTGTGTGACCAAGGTTACATTGATTGTTCTGACTGGATTGATTTTGGCAAATTGAATCATATTCCAGCAGAAGAGTATTTTGGTTCAAACTTATGGCAGTTATACAAAAGTATCGATTCGCCATACAAATCCGTATTGAAAGCCATTTTGCTTGAAGCCTATTCGTGGGAGTACCCTCACACTCAGTTATTAAGTATTGATACAAAGCGTCGTTTTTTCGCCCATGAACCCGATCTCTATGGCATGGATGCGTATTATTTGATGCTTGAGAAAGTGACTCGTTACTTGGTTCGTATCAATGATACGACTCGCTTGGACTTAGTTCGACGTTGTTTCTACTTAAAAACTCATGAGAAGTTGTCCCGAGAGCCTAGTATGGGATCGGTAGCTTGGCGTCGTGAAGCGCTCAGTGACATGATCCAGAAGTGGGATTGGGATGAGTCGGTGATTGAAGAGTTAGATTCACGCCGTAATTGGAAGGTTGAGCTCGTTCAAATTGTACATCATTCATTACTAGATGCTTTGATGTTGAGTTATCGAAATCTGATCCAATTTGCTCGTCGTAATGGCATAACGTCTGCGATTAGCCCGCAAGATATCAGCATATTAGCTCGAAAACTGTATGCTGCTTTTGAAGTGCTTCCAGGAAAAGTCACCTTACTTAATCCACAGATCTCGCCAGATTTACATGAAGAAGATCTTAGCTTTATTGAAGTTCGAGAAGGGCGCAGTAATAAAGCCGGTTGGTATCTATATAAACAGCCGTTGATTGCTCATCGCATTATAGGTCAACCGGCGTTAGAGCATCATGAATACTTAAGCAAACTGGTTGCGTGGTCATTTTTTAATGGCTTGATCACGGAGTCGACCCGTTTGCATTCGGTTGTTCGTGACGCGCATATTGATATTGATAAGTTTTACCAGATGGTCAGCGACTTGAGAAATACCTTCTCGCTTCGTAAGCGTCGCCCAAGTATGCAAGCGTTAGCGAGCCCGTGTGAAATTAGCCAACTGGCGATGTATATTAACTTTGAAGATGATCCGACCGCTGAATTAAGTGGTAAGTCTCTTAAGGTTGATTTGAAAAATATCGATATTTTTAGTTTCGGGCCTGAAGCAAAAAGCTTAGTGGGCAGTGTGGATTTGGTGTATCGAAATTCATGGCACGAAGTCAGAACCCTGCATTTTAAGGGTGAAACCGCCATGCTAGATGCATTGAAAACGGTACTCGGAAAAATGCACCAAGATGCGATTCCCCCTGAATCCGTTGATGTGTTCTGCTACAGCAAGAATCTGCGCGGTGTGATGCGTAATATGGTGTATCAGCTTTTGGCTGAATGTATTGATTTGCGCCTTAAACCCGTAGAGCAAGAGAAACGTCGTCGTTTTAAAGCGATTCGTCTTGCTGATCAAATGTATGGCCTGTTTTTTGAACGCCGTGGCGTATCGGTACAAAAACTCGAAAATTCCGTCGATTTCTATCGCAGCATTTCGACCAATAAGCTGAAAGGCTCACCGCTGTTGATGTTGGATCGTGATCAGGAGTTCCAATTACCACGAGTAGTGGATGGCTTTGCGAGTGAAGGTTTGATTCAGTTTTTCTTTGAAGATACAGATCAAGGTTTCAATATCTATGTGTTAGATGAAGCGAACCAAGTGGAAGTGTATCACCAGTATAATGGTGAGAAAGATGAAATGATCGCAAGCGTAAACAGCTTCTATACCTCGGTTAAAGATGAGAACCAAGTTTCGTCGAAATACATTAACTTCAACTTACCGCAGTACTACCAAATCGTATATCCGGAAGATGGAGAAGCTTACGTCGTGCCTTATCGTAATGATTCATCACCGCACTCTAAACCCTCTAAAGCGGTGAATGCTTAGGTTTCAGCTTTTGGGTATGAAAAAGGAGTGATGATTCACTCCTTTATTGATTTCATTGCTTATCAAGTGATCTAAATGAGCAGGTTAAACCCAATCAATCGCTTCACCAGCGTGTTTTACGCACTCTTCCTTAACCATCTCAAAGAGTTCGATACCCGTTTTCGAGCATGTCCATTTATCATCAATTAATTTGAAGTGAAAACCACCCGAACGAGACGCTAACCAGATCTCATGCATTGGCTCTTGGCGATTAATGATGATCTGACTGCGATCATCAAATTCAAGCGTCATCACATTGCCAGATGTCTCAAAATCAATATCCGCACCCGATTCATCGATCGCTTCTTCGATATTTTGCATCTGTGTATCTACAAGTTGATGAAATTCCGTATCGTTCATCCCGTCTATCCTATTGCTTTTCTTGAGTGTGGTGCGATTATAGGGGGCATTGAATCAATAATCACGATATGCAAAATGAAAAAATCAATCGCAGCCTTGTTTATGCTCTCTTTACTTGCCCTTTCAGGGTGTGGTCAAACCGGTGCGCTCTATCTACCAGAGCAAGCTCAACCAAGTGAACAGACGCAGTAATTGCAGTCGTTTTTTATAAGGGAAAAGAATTTTGGATTACTTCAACTATCAGGACGATGGCCAACTTTGGGCCGAAGATGTGGCGCTTTCAGAGCTTGCTCAGCAACACGGAACACCTTTGTACGTATACTCTCGCGCAACATTAGAGAGACACTGGAATGCCTTCGATCAATCTGTTGGAGAGCATCCGCATTTGGTGTGTTATGCCGTTAAAGCGAACTCTAACCTTGGAGTACTTAATGTTTTAGCTCGTTTAGGCTCGGGGTTTGATATTGTCTCTGCGGGCGAACTTGAACGAGTGATCGCTGCTGGTGGTGATCCCGCTAAAGTTGTTTTTTCTGGTGTGGGTAAAACTGAAGCAGAAATGAAGCGAGCTTTAGAGTTAAAAATAAAATGCTTTAATGTTGAATCTGAACCAGAGTTAGAGCGATTAAATGACGTTGCGGGAGAATTAGGGGTGAAAGCACCTATTTCACTTCGTATTAATCCCGACGTTGACGCTCACACCCACCCTTATATTTCGACGGGCTTACGTGATAATAAATTTGGTATCGCTTTTGATCGAGCACCACAGGTTTATCAGTTTGCGAAAACGTTAAGCAACCTAGATATCCAAGGTATTGATTGCCATATTGGTTCCCAGCTGACAGATCTTGCGCCATTTATTGACGCGACAGACCGTTTGCTTGCACTGATCGATCAACTTAAGGCGGATGGGATTAATATCAAACATCTCGATGTTGGCGGAGGCTTAGGGGTAACGTATCGTGATGAATTACCACCTCAACCGTCTGACTACGCAAAAGCACTACTTGCTCGTTTAGAAAAGCATGCAGATCTAGAGCTGATTTTTGAGCCGGGACGTGCGATTGCGGCAAATGCTGGTGTACTATTGACGAAAGTTGAGTTCTTAAAACCAACAGAGTATAAAAACTTTGCCATTATTGATGCGGCCATGAATGATTTAATGCGCCCAGCACTTTATCAAGCATGGCAAGATATTGTGCCTGTCAAACCACGTCAAGGCGAAGCGGTGACTTACGATTTAGTGGGGCCGATTTGTGAGACGGGTGACTTCTTAGGTAAAGATCGTGATCTTGTTCTTGAGCAAGGTGATTTATTGGCTGTCCGCTCGGCGGGTGCTTATGGATTTGCGATGTCGTCAAACTACAATTCTCGTTCACGAGTGGCCGAAATTATGGTCGATGGTAAAGATGCACACCTCGTTCGTCAGCGTGAAGCGCTATCAAGCCTATGGGCACTTGAAAATATTATCCCGGAGTAAGTTGAAGCATTATGCATTTCCATTTTTCTAAAATGCATGGTTTGGGTAATGACTTCATGGTCGTTGACTGCATTACCCAAAACATATTTTTTTCTCCTGATTTGATTCGCCGTTTGGCGGATCGCAATACAGGGGTCGGCTTTGACCAGTTGTTAGTGGTTGAAGCCCCTTACGATCCTGAAACTGATTTCCACTACCGTATTTTTAATGCAGACGGTAGTGAGGTGGAGCAGTGTGGAAATGGCGCTCGCTGTTTTGCCCGTTTTGTTCGTATGAAAGGTCTTACCAATAAATACACCATCAATGTCAGCACCAAAAAAGGCAAGATGGTATTAAAAATTGAAGACAACGATTTGATTACGGTGAACATGGGTGAGCCTGTGTTTGAACCGGCTAAAATCCCATTCAAAGCCAAGCAGACGGAAAAAACCTACATTATCCGCACTGATGAACACACCCTGTTCTGTGGTGCGGTAAGTATGGGTAACCCTCATGTCGTAACGGTCGTTGATGATGTTGATACCACCGATGTCGATAAACTGGGGCCTCTACTTGAATCACATGAACGATTCCCTGAGCGAGTTAATGCTGGTTTTATGCAAGTCGTCAATCGCGAAGAGGTTCGCTTGCGAGTGTATGAACGTGGCGCGGGTGAAACTCAAGCGTGCGGCAGTGGCGCATGTGGCGCTGTTGCTGTTGGTATTAACCAAGGTTTACTCGCTGAGTATGTGACGGTTCAGCTACCTGGTGGTGAATTGCAAATCAGCTGGCAAGGTCCGGGTTCTCCTCTGTATATGACAGGCCCTGCCACTCATGTATTTGATGGTCAACTTTCCTGTTAAGTCTTTCCATTATATAAAAATAAATTGTAGAGGATGAGTTTTGTCTCAAGTAGAAGCGAATGCCCTGACGGCTGAAATTGTTGCGGAGTATTTGCGTGATAACCCCGATTTTTTTCTCCAGCGCCGCGAGCTTGTTGATCGTCTATCGTTACCGAATCATCAACAAGGCGCGGTTTCGTTAGTTGAAGTTCAACTGAAGCGTCAGCGTCAACGAATTGAAGAACTAGAAGAAGAAATTACAACGTTAATGTCGTTGGCGGCCAGTAACGACAGAACTTTTTATGAATTTATGGAGCTTCAAGAGCAAATTTTACAGTGTGATAATATTGCTCAAGTGGTTAAGGCGATAAAGCTAAAAGCGAAAGATTTAGGCTTGAAGGCTTATGTCCGTTTGCTTAACCAAGAGGTTCCAGAACTTCGTCTTAGCCCAGAATTGAATCTTAGCAAAGAAGGTTGGGCTCGGTTTTCAACCAATCACTTAAATGGTAAAGATGCGTATTTAGGTCGGTTACGTAAAGCCGATCGAGAAGCGCTATTGGGTGAGCATTCAGGGCCAGAACTCGGATCTTATGTGGTTTTACCTTTAGTTAAGCAATCTTCATTAGGGGCTTTGGCTTTTTCAAGTGAAGATGGCGGCCATTTTCAACCTCATATGGATACCCTTTTCCTGCGCCACCTTGCATTAGTTGTGGCTCACCTTATTGAGACCTTAACTTGGCCAGAGAATGACGAACGAATCCAACACACCTCTTCCTTCTAGCTTGCAAAAGCCCTTAAACCGCTTCTATGAATACCTTAGAAGTGAAAAAGGGCTTAGCTTGCATACTCAGCGTAATTACAAACAGCAACTTGAAACCATGGGCAGCCATTTACTCCAAATGGGGCAAGATGAGTGGCAACAAGTGGATGCCGCTTGGGTGCGCCAGCTTGCAAGTAAAGGGATGCGAGAAGGGATGAAAGCCAGCAGTTTAGCGACTCGCCTCTCCTCATTACGTAGTTTCTTTGATTTTATGATCTTACGTGGAGAGATGACGGCCAATCCCGCAAAAGGGGTGTCTGCTCCTAGAAAGCAACGAACGCTACCAAAGAATTTAGATGTAGATGAAATGAACCAGTTGCTTGAGGTGAATGAAGATGACCCTTTAGCTATCCGCGATCGAGCGATGATGGAGGTGATGTATGGTGCGGGCCTGCGTCTGGCTGAAATGGTTGGGATTAATGTAAAAGACATTCATGGTAGCCGTGGTGAAATTCGCGTGATTGGTAAAGGCGATAAAGAGCGGAAAGCGCCGTTTTCTGGACAAGCCAAAGAGTGGGTCGCGAAGTGGCTTAAAGTCCGTGGTGATATTGCTGCACCGGGTGAACCCGCACTGTTTGTCTCTAAACTCGGCAGTCGGATCTCTCATCGAAGTGTGCAAAAACGAATGGCTGAGTGGGGTCAGAAGCAAGCTGTTGCCAGCCATATTAGCCCTCATAAATTACGCCACTCATTTGCGACACACGTATTGGAGTCGAGTAATAATTTACGTGCAGTTCAAGAATTGCTGGGGCATGAAAACATCTCGACCACACAGATTTATACGCATTTAGATTTTCAACACCTTGCTCAAGCGTATGATGACGCTCATCCTAGAGCTCATAAAAATAAGAAACCGAAAGAATCGTGAGTGAATTGGCACATCCACTCATTGAAAATTTGGCACAGTAACGTAGGAGTTAAGCATGCACATCTATCGCCGAACATCAGTCGTCAAAGCCATGACATTTGATCTTGATGACACCCTATATGACAACTGGCCTGTGATTCAAAATGTAGAGCAGAAGATGGTGGTTTGGCTGCATACTCATCACCCGGTATCGGCACTGATGAGCATTGAGCAATGGCAGGTGCTGAAACATGAACTGGCGATTCAAAACCCGAATTTAAAGCATGATGTCACTTTATGGCGCGAAACTCAGATTCAGCAGGGATTAATTCAATTAGGTTATGGTGAACCTGAAGCTACATCGGCAGCCAAAGAAGGGATGGAGCATGCATTGTGGTTGCGAAACCAGGTCGATGTCCCGGAACTTACTCACGAAGTGATGACCATTTTGGCAGAGAAGTTCCCACTGATCGCGATTACCAATGGAAATGTGGATCCTGATAAAATTGGATTGGGGCAATACTTTTCACATGTATTGAAAGCGGGGCCTGATGGTCGAGCGAAACCTTATGCAGATATGTTTGCGCGGGCGGTGGATTTGTTGGGCTTGCCTGCTGAGTCTATTTTGCATGTTGGCGATCATTTGATCACTGATGTATACGGGGCTAAGAGTAACGGCTTTCAAGCATGTTGGTATAATGACCAACGGAAAAATATTCAACATTGCGAAAAAGTGAGAGTTCTGCCTGATATAGAAGTAAATTCTTTGCGTGATCTCTTATACTTCAAATAGAAAAATTCCCATTTATGATAACTTATTGATAGATTAGATATTCTTGTACTCAATGTTTATCTGTTTATTCTTGATCTGCCTCGAAGAATGCGGACGGTGTCTAGATTTATGTTGGTATTGATTCAAATCTTTAACCGTACTTTATAGACAGATCATTAGGCTTTCATGAAAACACACTCAATTCTGTTTGATTCCATCGAACAGTTAAATGCCCAGTTAGAAAACTCAGCTTGGAATACGAACAAAAATTATCTAATCCAAGTCTTTTCAACTCAAGCGCCAGAAACAGTCCAACAATACGCCGAAATGCTTCAAATCAAATATCCTAATGGCGTGATCATAGGACAAAGCACAATGAATACCATTTGTGCGAACCAACTTGAGAGTGCGGGAACGTTATGCTTGGCGAGTGAGTTTGATGACACGACATTTTCAGCGACACGGCAAGAGTACAGTTTCTCCCCTAAGCACGATAGCGCCCAACTACTCAATTCATTGAACCTTAAGCCTAATACTCAAGCTATTATCAGTTTTTCAGATCAAATTGAGGATGGTGATTATCCCATCTATTGTGCTTTCAATCAGTCTGACAATTTACCACCTATTTCTGGGGGCCAAGCGCAAGAAAATAGGCATGGCTGTTGGGTTCTATTTGGAACCAAGACATATCAAAAAACGTGTGTCGCAGTGGCATTACACAGTGATAGCTTAAAAGTGTGGCGAGATGCTTACTCTGAGTGGAACCCGATAGGAATGAAACTGAGGGTGACAGAGGCACAAGGTAATCGAATCGATACCATCGAGTACAAACCCGCTTATGACGTCTATAAACATTACCTTTCCGATGGGCATAAGCTCTCTTTTGGTCAGTTGGTTCATTTCCCGTTGTATCGAGAATCCGGTACTTGTAAAGGCGTATGCACCGTCAAGCAGGTGCTAGATAATGGCAGTATAGAGTTTGATCAAGCGTGGGAAATCGGTGATGAAGTTCGTTTTTGCTATAACCACCCTTCGTTAACGGTTGAACAAGTTCGTCATGGTACCGAACGTTTAGCTCTGCATCAGCCTGAATCCGTATTCATCTATAACTGCGCATCTCGACTTGATTTTATTGATGGTGCCGAAGAGTTAAAAACCTTTGAAGGGGTGGCAAGTAGTCACGGCGTCTACTGCATGGGTGAGCTGTATCGCTCAGAGCAGAAGCAAGAAATTTTGCATCACAGTATGACCTATTTGGCGATGCGAGAATCGTCTGTGATTGCCAAAATGACCAAGTTTGTTCCTCAAAATGAGCATGTCATTTCTCCACTATTCAGTTTAATCCGTAACGCAATTTCTGATTTAGACACGATGAATGCGCGTATGGAATATAAGCTTGATAAGCAATCGAAGAAACTATTAGACAGCTATCGCTATGATTCCCGAACAGGCTTGTTAAATCGCGCAGCGTTAAAAGAACATTTGGTCCATATTGATCCTGATGAGCATTTATTAACGTTAAAGCTGGTGAACTTTACGCAAGTGAACGAAAAGTATGGTTACCAAGTGGGTGACCAATTGCTGTGTGATTTATCCCAAAACTTCCAATCCCGCTTGGCGGATGTGGTTGGGGAGAAAAGTGGTTTTCGTCTGTTCAGTATTGGTGTTGGTGAGTGGGCGGTTATGTTCAAATCGAACATGCCGAGTTATACCATTAAGGCCCAGTTCGTCCAATTTGCGGATGAAATTGAACACATGAATTTTGAACCTTATGGGTTATCCGATGTGGATTACTTATCCGTCTCTCTGTGTGGAGGGTTGGCAAGTCGTCGTGATTTCATGTCTGACAGCGGTGATGAATGGCTGCTGAAGGCGATAGAAGCTCGTCGTGAGGGGGTCAGAAATAATACTCACATCTATAATGCCAATGAGATTGAGTTGGGTGATGAAAAGCGAAGAGAACAACTTGGCTGGTTAAGCTGTGTAAGCCGAGCGATCTTAGAACAGAAGATTGTCACTTTTCATCAGCCGATTGTTGCCGCCCACACTCACGACGTGGTTTCACATGAGTGCTTGGTGCGAATTATTGAAGATGACCAGATTATTCTTCCCGGTAAATTCCTACCGATTATTGAAGGGACCCATCTTTACACTCGTCTAAGTCGACATATGATTAAAAAAACACTCGATTACATGTCAGATAAGGATCAGTCATTTTCAATCAATTTATCCCCTCAAGATCTGATGAGTGATAAAACGCTGCTATTACTTGAAGCATCAATTAATAATTTGCAGCACCCAGAAAATATTGGGTTGGAAGTATTAGAGTCGGAACAGATTAAAGATTACGGGCGGATGATTGAAGTTTGTAACCATTTCAAATCATTAGGCGCGCGGATTATTGTGGACGATTTTGGTTCGGGTTATTCGAATATCGATGAAATAATTAAACTTGAACCGCAAGTCATTAAGCTTGATGGAAGCCTTATTCGAAATATTGATACGGACTTAAAACAACGTAAAATTGCGTCACAACTTGTTAGATTATGCCAAGTGATTAATGCCAAAACCGTGGCTGAATTTGTGCATAATGGAGAAGTGTGTCGCATTGCTGAAGGGATGGGCGTCGATTACTTACAGGGTTTTTACCTCGGTGAGCCTAGCCGTCTGTTTTGATGGAGGGTTAACTTTTCACACTGCAAGGCATGTATCACAAATGAGAATTTTGGTTAGACTTAATCGTTAAATTCACATAATTAAAAAAATCTATAACCATTCAGTGCTATAGCGACGTTACCATTGCATAATGTTACGTATTACCACTCGTAACTGCTATGTGATTATGATATCTCAGTCTTACTTGATACACGATATTGAACAATTAAGAAGTGAATTGGCTCGCCTTGATAGCCAATTCACGGGTTCAGTGCTGGTTCAAATATTTTCATCACAGCCTCGTTCACTCGTCACGCAGTATAGCCGTGAAATTCAGCAATATTTTAATGACGTCACCATTATTGGGGCCAGTGGAAAGTACGCGATTAAGAGTGGCACGATCCAAAGTGAGAGTTCGTGTTTCGTCTTTACCTACTTTAAACAGTCGACATGTACATCATCGGTCGTGTCATATAGCGCTAATGCGGCGAGCGATAGCCAGTTACTTGCTAAAAACCTAAACCTGTCCTCATCGACAAAAGCCATCATCTGTTTTGCCGACCGTCTGTCAGTTAGTGAACGCTCACTTTTTTCAGCCTTCAGTGAAGGGGAGTATCGTATCCCTGTCGCGGGCGGAGCATCTGCTGATACCGATACTGGCCGCTGGATATTACATAACCATACGATCTATGAGAATGCTTATGTTGCTGTGGCGTTGCATGGCGCGGAATTATCGGCATGGACAGGAAGTTACTATGAGTGGAACCCGATAGGTAAAAAGTTTCGAATCACTCATGCCGATAAGCATCGAATTTACAGTTTGGATGATCAGCCGATTCAGCATATTTACAATCGTTATTTAGCGGATGGGCTTGATGTGCCTTATGCGCAGATTACCGACTTTCCTTTAATGATTGGCGATCCTCGTGAACAGAATGTGTACTTACCATTAGCTTGTCATCAAGATAATTCCATAACGTTTGACGGTGAGTTCAATGTGGGTGATGAAGTTCGATTTTGTTATGATCATCCCTCACTGACCATTGAACAAGTTCGTTTGGGGTTGCAGCAAGTTGCGTTGCATCACCCACAACAGTTTTTTATCTATAACTGTATATCTCGTTTGGATTTCATTGAGGGAAACCAAGAGTTAGAGCCTTTTCAACAGGTCGCGAATAGTGATGGATTCTTTTGTTTTGGGGAGTTTTGCTATGAGAATGACCATCAACAGATTCTACATCATAGCTTGACGTATTTAGCTCTGCGAGAAGGGCCTGCCGATAATGTGGTTCGTTCAATTCCGCATCATGAACACACGAGTTCTATTTCGCCGCTATTTTCTCTGATTCGAAACGCTTTATTAGATGTTGATATTATGCACCAGGATATGGCACAGAAAATTCAACATCAAGCGAAGGCATTAACAACAAGCTATCGAATTGAAAGAAGAACGGGGTTACCCAATCGAACGGTACTGCGTGAACATCTTACTAAAATGAAAAAAAGTGAGTATTTGCTAACATTAAAAGTCACGAATTTTCATCAAATTAATGAGAAGTATGGTTACCCGGTTGGGGATATGCTGCTTAGTGATTTAAGCCAATACTTTAAAGATAAGTTACACGGGGTATTTGATAAAAAATGCCAACTATATGGGGTTGGCATTGGTGAATGGTCCATCATCTTCGAAAGCCAAAATAAAATGTCACATATTCAGCAGCGTTTTTCTGAATTTGCTGAAAATATTGAGCATGTTAATTTTGAGCCGATGGGCTTGCCCGATGTTGATTACCTCTCTGTCTCAGTGAGTGCAGGTATCATCAGTAAAGCCGACTTTCCAAATAGCTCTGTAGATGATCTATTATTGCGTTCAATTGAAGCGCGTCGTTATGCGGTGAGCAATAATCAACACTGTTGCAATGCCCGTACTTTGAAAGAGCAAGAGCAGAAACGTCAAGAGCAGTTAAGGGTGTTATCTTGTGTTAGCCGAGCGGTGTTAAATCAAAATGTGATCGCCTATGCTCAACCTATCGTGGCTGCGCATAGTCATGAGGTGCAATCTTTAGAGTGTCTGGTTCGAATCGAAGAGGAAGGGGTGATTATTCCGCCAGGCAAATTCCTCTCGATTATTGAAGACACGCATCTTTATACTCGTTTGAGTCGCCAAATGATCTCACGTACTTTCGATTTCATGAGTAATACAACGGATTCATTTTCGATAAATTTATCCCCCCAAGACTTAATGAGTGATAGAACACTGCAACATCTTGAAGCCGCGATAAGCAAAATTAGCCACCCTCAACGCATTGGTTTAGAGGTGCTTGAAAGCGAGAAAATAAAAGATTACGGACGAATGATAGAAGTCTGCGATCACTTCAAAGATTTAGGGGTGAGCATTATTGTGGATGATTTTGGCTCGGGTTACTCGAATATCGATGAGATCATCAAATTAGAGCCGCAAGTAATTAAGTTAGATGGCAGTTTGATCCGTAATATTGATACCGATAAAAAGCAGCGTAAGATCGCGCAGCAATTGGTGAGTTTGTGCGGCATATTTAAAGCGAAAACTGTGGCTGAATTTGTTCACAACCAAGAAGTATGCAACATCGCAGAAGACATTGGTGTGGATTATCTACAAGGTTACTATTTAGGAAAGCCGAAGCGGTTGTTTTAAATCGGTGACGAAACCATTGCTGGTGGCAGTGTTGGTAAAAATGAAACAAAGGCTCGAATTTTCGGGCCTTTGCTTTTTCTTCGATGCGATGCATGGTTACTTTTTGAGAAGGTGACCGCATTTGTCAGCTTTGAACATGGCCATGTAATGATCAAAATACTGGCTGAGCTGTATTGATGAAGATGTCTCTCCTAGCTGACTGAGTAACTCAATAGCGACTTCACAGGTACATAAATGACCATCATCTTGATTACGTCGGAGCTGATAGCGTGAAGAGGCGGTCGATGACAAATGCACATGAGGTAATGCTTTTAGCCATGGGCTACGACGAAGCATCTTCTTGGCTTCTTGCCAGGTCCCGTCCAAGATAATAAAAAGTGGCTTAATGGCTTGGTGTTGAGATGACGTATCTGACTCTGCCGAATTTTGGGCAGCGGTAGTGTCATGCAGTGTCGTGACATCTACGCTGTGTTCATTGGGGAACAATAAGTAGGGCTGAAGACCTTGAATCTTTATTCGATTGAATAACGCTTCAGGCTGCTCTTTTCTGACCCAAACATGTTGGCTGCATTCGGGCAGCGTTTGTAATAGTAGACGCCCAGTATTGGTATCTCGCGATAGCTCATTTTCATGCATCAGCAATGCAATCGGTAATGACGAGTGAATGTTAGGTATATCATTACAGATGCATTGATGTTGGAACCCACAATGAGGGCATGGTGTAGTCTTGGTCATTCTGATTGTGTCTTATTTTAAGCTTAACGATGATGATTCGAGTGAAAGTCTTAATTCCCTTGTTCCTGAAATAACACCAATCCGCCATTCGCGATGGGGTAGATAGTGTCACCGACTTTCTCTTTTTGTGCCGTTATTTTTCCATTATGACCCGTAAAGATGCGTTCTGACACTAAGTATTGCCGTTGGTGGCGTGTCATCACCACTTGAATTTGATTGGTATTGAGTTGCTGCCAGAACCCCGTTTCAATCGTAGGAGAGTCACCGTTAGCATAATCATAGGTGGTGATTGCGGTGTGATCTGACTTTAGTTCTAAATTGACACTGAAGTTGACGGATTGAGTGTGGCTTGCAAAATAATTACCTACCCAAGCTAACGTAGGATCTTGATTCGCGAGTGTCGCACACCCGGTATAATCTTGTTTGTTAATATTCAGTTTTGCTTTCCATCCATAAATAGAGTCACTCATGGTGTCATTACAGGTGGTTTTATTAAGGCTCAGTTGCCCATCACTAAAATAATACTTGCGGCTTGCTTGTTGTATAAGGGTTTTATCTAATGCGACTGTTTTCGTTTCTTCTCCCATTGGCTCAAAGTTTATGTGCCCTTTAGAGAAAGAGAGAGACCAAAATGGTTCGTTACCAAATGCGCGAGTAGAACGTAAGGATTGGTCACAGCGGTTCGGATTTTCTGCGGTCAGGAAATTTACATGGTCGACAACAAAACGAGCGGTGTAATCAGCATCAAACCCCATTTGAGTTGGACGCTCTAAATGACCGATAACTTCCCCATATAAAGGTTGATATGGGCGGGAAGTTAAGTTCATCACTTGTTGAGCATACGTTTGAGGTAATGTGAGCCAGAATTGTTTATTACTGCCACAAGGTGTGATGGTTTGAGCTTCATGACCAATAACAACTTCACCTCGCATGATGAATGTAGGAGGCGAAATGGATGATGGGCTATCTAAGCTCGCCGTTGGCATAGGCGCTGGGCTAGGCTCTGATTCTTGTGGGGTAGAGCAAGCTTGTAAAGTGAGTAACACAAGCAGCAAGCCTGAGGTTTTAAGCGTTTTCATGCCATTCATTCCTTATGCGGAGACAAGTCTGCAATCATTATGGCATATCAGTGGTTTAAAATAGAGCGATAGGGCTTCAATTGACCGTTTCCAGACATTGAGGTAGCAGGTGTGAGGATAAAAATGTAGGCATGAAAAAGGCAACCTAAGCTGCCTTTGATTTCGTTACCCTGGATATGGCTTGTATTTAGAAAAGGTTATTTCGTAAGTAATGCGCAACGGCATCATCAGCATGGCTGCCAATGACCTGATTATCCGGTAGTGCTTTCATTACTTTTTCATGAGAAGTGGCCATGACTAACCCTTTTCCTGCCATTGAGAGCATTTCAACATCATTCATGCCATCTCCGAAAGCAATACAGTTCTCTAGCGTCTTGCCAAGTGATTCGGCTACAACCTTAAGAGCTTCGCCTTTTGACACCTCTGCGGCCATCACTTCTAAACACCAAGGCGTTGAGAATGCGACATTCAATTTATCACCAAAAGAGGCGTTGAGCTCCTCTTCAAACTTAACTAAGTATTCGTGATCTTTTTCGGGATGGGTAAGAAAAACTTTGGCAATGCCATCGGTCGGTGCATTGTCTTTATCGAATAGCGTGTAAGTAAAGCGTGAATCTTCATGAAAGTTTTTCATGTATTCATCTTCTTGGTTGAGTAACCAGTTGTCATCCTGATAGATGTGTATCATCAAATTAGGATCTTGCTTCATGATATCGACGACGGGCTGGATTAGATCTTGGGGTACATTCTGGCTGTACATTAACTGGTCATTTTTATCATGAACACGAGCGCCGTTTGAGGTGATCATGTAAGCAGGGATCCCTGTTTGCTCACGAATACCTGCTACATCTACATGATGGCGACCAGTCGCAAAAATAAAAGTGAACCCTTTTTGATGCAACTCTCGCAAGGTTTGCTTGGTAAAGTCACTAAGCTGATGATTTGGTGCCAGTAATGTTCCGTCTAAATCTGACGCTACAAGTTTGATCATTGCGTGATTATCTTCAATACAGTTTTTGCTTAGTGCGCTAGTGGTCATGCAACCCTCTTTGAACATCAATCGATGACAGTAGTTAATAAATATAGCCCGATTTAAAGCGTGGAAAGCCATCGGTTAAGCTAAGGATTTTACGCCAAATTAAACAGGAAAAAGAGGGTAAAAGTCAGGTGGTTGATTTCCTTATTTCGTCATTAATTGTTTTTAAAAAAATTAAACAGCGCATCTAATGTTTGGTTACGATACCGATCTTGTTCGAACAGTAGCTCATGTTTAGAGCCCGCAACACGGATTATTTGGCTGCAATGATTCGTTTTATTGAGTTTAGTAAAGAAGGCTTCTTGAGCGGTGTTACTGACGATCTGATCATTACCTGCCTGCAATAGAAGCAGAGGAATATGTATTTGTCGGGTTTGCTGAATGCACTGTTTTGCCGCCATCAAGCCTTGCCAAACCCAACGAGTACTTGGGCCTCCAAGTTTTAACTCAGGCTTTTTCTCATAAAGGTCTCGGAACCAGTGGTAGCGAATGGCACTTTGGGTAAGCAAGCTATCTTTAAAAGGCTTGGCATAATAGGCTTTATGGCCGGGAGCGTAATTTGGGGTTGGATGAACTTCGGTAAGCAGTTGGCTTAATCCCATTGCAATTGGGCGTAAGTACCAAGCAACGTTAATGCCGTACATTGGGGCACTTAACGCGATCGCATCAAAGCTATGCTGTGGTGTTGTCTCTAAGTAACGGGTCGCAATGGCACCACCCATAGAGTGAGCTAGTAGATAACGCTTTTGATAGTGGCCGAGTTTAAAATGGTCGACCATAGCAGCGAGATCCATCAGGTAGTCATCAAATTCATCTACGTATCCCATCTGTTTATCGTCAATCAGGCGATCGGATAAGCCTTGACCTCGATGATCAAAAGAGTAGATGTCATAACCCTGTTGGTAAAGGTCATAAAACAGCTCTTGATATTTCCAAGCGGACTCAATACGCCCATTGACTACCACAATGGCTTTAGTATGCGACGCTGAGGTAAGGGAGCACCAGTAGAGTGATTTTTTGTCGCTACTTTTGATATAGCCATCATTACGCTGCTGCCACAGTTCTGCAATCTGATGATTGATTGCTTGCTCAAAATTGCTCTCTTGGGTATAACGAGAATTCACAGAGCTCGAATTGACCATAAAACTACCTATTGTATGGATTGATCTTGAGTGGCGATTAATATTCGCTAGATTAAAGCAGTAGAGAGGAAATGCAATGGATACTCATGTTTGGTTGGCATATGTTGCTACCGCTATTATTTTTAGTTTAGCGCCGGGCTCTGGAACCGTAAATTCGATCAGTAATGGCTTAAGCTACGGCACTCGAAAGTCACTCGCGGCCATCGTTGGGTTACAGTTAGGCATGATTTTCCATATCATTTTAGTTGGAGCTGGCATCGGTGCATTAGTCGCGCAATCGGCATTGGCATTTTCAATCATTAAATGGGTTGGTGTGGTTTACTTGGTGTGGTTGGGTATCCAAAAGTGGCGAGATCGTTCGAGCATGGTTGCGAGAATGGGTGATGATGGTCTCTCAAGCATGACATTAATGCGTAAAGCGATACTGATCAATTTAACCAATCCTAAGTCGATAGTCTTCCTCGTCGCGCTTTTCCCTCAATTTTTAGACCCAGCGAAAGACCAACTTACTCAGCTTTTAATTCTGGGTGCCACTACGGTATTTATTGATGCGGTTGTTATGTTAGGTTACACATCATTAGCGTCACAAATGGGACGATTTATTCGCTCAGATGCCGTGATGGGTAAAATAAATAAAGTCTTTGGTTCAATGTTTATCGGTTGTGGTGCATTATTAGCGGCAGCTAAAGCGTAGCAGATCAAAATAATCAAATAGTTATATTGAGTGGATCGATGAATAACACCTATGTGGCAAGACAGCCTATTTTTAACCGAAAACAGAATACTATCGGGTATGAGCTGTTATTTCGTGACGGTGAAAATAATGCTTACCCAGCCCATATTGATTCAAACCGGGCCACTTATCGGCTGATTGTCGAAAATTTCTTATCGATAGGCGTTAATCCGACGATTCAAAGTTCGCGTTGTTTTATTAATTTCCCTCAAGCTAGCTTATTGCGTGGCTTGCCTCTGACTCTGCCTAAAGAAAGTATTGTGGTAGAAATTCTAGAGACGTGCGAACCGACGGATGAATTGCTTGAGGCGATACGTGAACTTTATCGCCGTGGTTATATTCTGGCTCTTGATGATTTTACCTTTCTTCCTGAATGGGAACGTTTTCTACAGTACGCCCATATCATTAAACTCGATATTATGGCGTTAGGCTTAGACAATGCTTGCCAAATTGTGCGTGAACAGCAGTTAAAAAGGACTAAGTGTCAGTTTCTCGCTGAAAGAGTCGAAACGGAAGCTGAATTTGAAAAAGCAAAAAACTCAGGTTTTAAGTTTTTCCAAGGTTACTTTTTTAGCAAACCTGAAGTGATGAAAACGCAATATGTCGGGCCAGAACAAGCGATTGCAATGGAGCTATTTCAAGAAGTTTGTAAGCCCGGAGTTGACTTTAAACAGGTGGAAAATATTGTCGCTAAAGATGTGGCGTTGTCATATAAATTATTGCGCTTTGTTAATACGATGTCACCGCGCCTTGAAGTCACTATCTCCTCTTTTCGCCAAGCTTTAGTCTATTTAGGGCAAGATAAGCTTAAGATTTTTGTCTCTTTGGCTGTTGCGTCTTATGTTTCTGATAAGAAGCCGAAAGAGCTATACAATATGTCACTGCATCGTGCTCAATTTTGTCAATTGATGTCTCGGTATCGCCCTTTTCAAGATCATCAAGAACAAGCCTTTATGATTGGACTGTTTTCAATGCTTGATGCTCTGCTTGATCTCTCCTTAGACAGTTTGGTTGAACAACTTCCGTTAAGCCATGTTATCAAGGTCGCACTACTCAGACGAGAAGGGCCCTACGGAAGCTTGCTAGCATTGGAAGAGTGTTATGAACATGCTGATTGGAGTGGCATGGAGGAGCACTGTAAAATATTAGGCTTAAATATGGATGATGTGCGCTATGAATTAGTGGCGGCACAGAAATGGAGCCAAGACATGGTCAGTCTTTCTTAATTGCTCGACGCCACCTTATCATTTTTGGATATGAATTTTTGATGACAAGAACGCACTCGCATTGACGGGTGCTTTTTTTTATCTATTATATATGGATATGCGTATATGTGAGATTTAAGTATGTTACCTCATCAATTTTTTAAAATGCTTGCGGATGAAACTCGCATGCGCTGCCTGCTCATTATTGCTCGTGAAGGCAGTTTGTGTGTGTGTGAATTAACGCAAGCTTTAGGTGAAAGCCAGCCGAAAGTATCGCGTCATTTAGCACAGTTACGTCAATCCGGCGTGCTGGTGGATGAGCGAAAAGGGCAGTGGGTGTATTACCAAGTCTCAAGCGATCTTCCTGGTTGGATGAGGAAAGTGATCACCAGCTTGAAGGAGTCAAATTGCTTGCAGCAACAGTATTTAACCGATAGTGAACGATTGAAATCGATGAGCGATCGACCTTGTGTTTAATGGATTGAATTGAGTAAAGATTGAGAGAGAAAGAGTATGACGATTAAGATTGGTATCAATGGATTTGGACGAATTGGTCGCTTGGCTTTAAGAGCGTCATTTGATTGGCCAGAAGTGGAGTTTGTGCAAATAAATGATGTAGCTGGAGATACCGCGACTTTAGCGCATTTGTTGGAATTCGATTCTATTCAAGGCCGTTGGCACCATGCTGTAACGGCTAAAGATTCAAATATTGTTATTAATGGCCATAAGGTTGCGACTTCGCAAGAGAAAGAGATTAATGCCGTTGATTGGTCTGGCTGTGATGTTGTGATTGAAGCGACAGGCGTACATCGCAAAACGGCTTATTTGAACCAGTACCTTGAGCAAGGAGTGAAGCGCGTTGTGGTTTCTGCTCCGGTAAAAGAGGACGGTATTGCCAATATCGTTGTCGGTGTGAATGACCATATTTTTGACCCAGCAGTACATAAGATTGTAACAGCGGCATCTTGTACGACGAATTGCTTGGCTCCTATCGTTAAAGTGATTCATGAAAAGTTAGGCATTGAGCAAGCCGCGTTCACGACGATTCATGATTTGACCAATACTCAAACCATTTTGGATGCGCCTCATAAAGACCTACGCCGTGCTCGTGCATGTGGTATGAGTTTGATCCCAACCACCACAGGGAGTGCTACAGCAATTGTTGAAATATTCCCTGAGCTAAAAGATAAGATCAACGGTCATGCGGTACGTGTACCTTTAGCGAATGCGTCACTGACAGATATTATTTTTGATGTTCAGCGCGATACAACCGCTGAAGAGGTGAATGCGTTACTGAAAGAGGCGTCAGAGAATGAATTAAGCGGCATTCTTGGCTTTGAAGAGCGTCCATTGGTCTCTATTGATTACAAAGGGGATCAACGTTCAACGATTGTGGATGCGCTTTCAACGATGTTGGTCGGTAAGCGCATGGTGAAAATTTATGCTTGGTATGATAACGAAATGGGGTACGCGACTCGTACTGCTGAATTAGTTCGTACTGTTGGTTTGGCATAAGGAGCAAACATCATGACAAATTCTACTGTTCACCCAACGTGGCAACTGGATGTAGAGACGGGAGCCTTAGTGCTCACACCGTGTCCAGGTACTAAAGGGGTCGATCTCGATACTTCTTTAGCCCAGCTTAAAACTCAAGGTGTTGAAGCGATTGTCACTGCACTTGATGACGCTGAACTGGCAAGCAAAGGCGTGAGCGAACTCGGTGAGAAGACCCAGGCTCTAGGCATGCGATGGTTTCAAATTGAAATTGAAGATGACTGTGCGCCAGGGGCTGATTTTGCCGAAAAATGGCAAGCGATAAGCCCGACCCTTCATAAGATTATAAGTAATGGAGGCAAGGTGGCGATGCACTGCATGGGTGGGTCAGGTCGTACAGGGCTATTTGCAGCGCACTTTCTATTAGAGAAAAACTGGGCATTAGAAGAGATTATTCGTGATGTTCAAGCTCTTCGTCCGGGAGCGTTTACCAAATCCGTTCAAGTTGAATACATCAACAGTGTCGCGGCTCAATAATTTTTGATTCGTTAGCGAAAAGAGCTTTAGGATCACCATGTTCCTAAAGCTCTATGAACGACAGCTCTGGAAATAAAAGCTCCATGAACTACCTGAATCATTTTCCTTCGATAGGTATGACGTTATGTTTTCAAGCCTAAGCAAAAGCGTTCGCCAATATATATTGGTCACTTTTAATTATTGGAATTTTACATTAACCGATGGTGCGCTTCGCATGTTGGTGGTGCTCTACTTCCATGATTTAGGTTACGGAACGTTAGCGATCGCGTCTCTGTTCCTTTTCTATGAATTCTTTGGAGTGGTGACGAACCTCATTGGTGGCTGGTTGGGTGCTCGATTAGGGCTAAATCGAACCATGAATGTCGGTTTAGCAATGCAAATTATCGCCTTACTCATGCTCGCGGTGCCAAGTGGGTGGTTGACGATACCATGGGTGATGGCGGCTCAAGCATTATCAGGAATCGCCAAAGATTTAAATAAAATGAGTGCAAAAAGCGCGATCAAGACACTAGTGCCAGATAACCAACAAGGTGCGTTGTATAAATGGATTGCGATTCTCACGGGGTCTAAGAATGCACTTAAAGGTGCGGGTTTTTTCCTAGGTGGGTTGCTGTTATCGATGATTGGCTTTCAAGCCTCGGTTCTGTTGATGGCTTCTGTCCTCGCGGTGGTACTGATTGGCAGTTTATCGTGGTTAGAAAGTGATATGGGCAAAGCGAAAAATAAACCTAAATTTACTCAGATCTTCTCTAAGTCTGAACCGATCAATATTTTGTCCGCCGCGCGAATGTTCTTATTTGGTGCCCGTGACGTATGGTTTGTCGTTGCTCTGCCTGTCTACCTTGGTAGCGTGTTTGGTTGGGATCACTTGTGGGTCGGTGGTTTTCTCGCCACATGGGTTATTGCGTATGGTGTTGTTCAAGGCTTTGCCCCTAAGATCACAGGGAAAGCGCAAGGACGAGTGCCAGATGGTCATGCGGCTCTACGATGGGCAGGGTTACTTGCCATCATTACAGGGCTGATTGCTTATGCTGTACAAATTGGTTGGCAGCCACAATTAGTGATTGTATTGGGGTTGATGATCTTCGGTGCGGTATTCGCGGTCAACTCATCATTACACTCTTACCTTATTGTGAGTTATGCCAAGGGTGATGGCGTATCAATGGATGTCGGTTTTTACTACATGGCGAATGCGATGGGCCGTTTGATTGGTACGATTCTGTCGGGTTGGGTATTCCAAGTGGCGGGGCTGGCAGCGTGTTTGTGGGTCTCGTTTGCTTTTCTATTGGTGACGACACTCATTTCACTCAAACTCCCGACACTTTCGAAAGATAGAGCCATTCAGTAGGGGATCTTATTGGTTGGCATTGAGTGATGAAGAAGCCGCGTATGATTATCCTACGTGGCTTTTTTTCTATTCATCGTAACGAGCACCAATTGGATAATTGAATTTACTCGTTATGCTCTCGACTTAGCGCTTTTAAGATCAGTTGCAGTGCTGGTTGTAAGCTCGTTGTGGCGGGGTAACATAGCCCTAAGCGGCGAAACATTCTTGGTCCATTGAGCGGACGAGTGATCAGTTTTTGAGAGGCTTCTAATACCCCTGTTGGCAGAAATGAAATACCTAACCCAGACTGCACCAAGTGCATGACTTGAGTTTTGTGTTCTGCTTTTGCCACCATATTCAGGGCGAGTCCATCACAAGCCAGTAGTCCTACGGTTTGTTGATGCGCTTGGCAAGGTGGACACTCAATAAAATCGTGCTGGTGGAGTTGATATGGCTCGACACTCTCTTGTTCGGAAAGTGGGTGATCAGGCAACATACAAAGAACGTAGTCCTCATCCCATAGCGGTAGGAATATCTCATCTTCCCCCTGAAATAGATCTAGGGTGATTCTCGCATCGCACTCTGCATCATGATCGACAATCTCTATCAGTAGGTTTGGGATCTGCTGAGTTAATCTTTTGAGCAGTTTTGCCATTTCAAGCTGGCTGATATCAGGGAAATTTGCCAGCTTGATCGGTAAGCATTCGGTTCTTTCTTGGAATAAGCTAGGTAACTTATTTATGTCATTAAGTAAACGAATGGCAAGAGGGTAGAGGTAATGCGCCTCATCAGTGAGGTCGACCCCTTTTTTATGTCGAACAAAGAGCGACGTATTTAACTCTTCCTCTAGCTGTTTTACGGCATTTGAAATGGAGGGTTGAGAGACAAAACAACGTTCAGCCGCTGCCGTGATATTTTTCTCTTCATAAACAGCAACAAAGCTGCGTAACAGGCGTAAGTCCATCCTCATTCCTTTTCTAAAAATTAAACCATAAGTTTAACTTATCATAACTCTAAGAAAACGATATTTATCATTTACTCTTGTTATCCATATAGTAGCGCCATCCACACAAAACGTGTGACTCAAACAAGATAGGAAGAATCAGAATGTCTAAATTAATCGTCGTTACAGGTGCAAGCTCTGGTATTGGTGAAGCAACAGCGAAGCAACTTTCATCTGAAGGTTTTTCATTACTACTTCTTGCTCGTCGCGTTGAAAAACTAGAAGCATTAAACCTACCAAACACACTTTGTCGTCAAGTAGATATCACAGATCTAGAAAGCTTCCGCAGTGCAGTTGCTGAAGCAGAAGAAAAATTCGGCCCAGTTGACGGTTTAGTTAACAACGCTGGCGTAATGCTGCTTGGTAATGCTGATGTTCAAGATCCAGCAGAATGGAAGCAAATGTTTGACGTAAACGTACTTGGTCTTCTAAACGGTATTCACTTAGTTCTAGAGAAAATGAAAGCGCGTAAAACAGGTACGGTTATCAACATCAGTTCTGTTGCAGGTCGTAAAACATTCCCAAGCCATGCGGCTTACTGTGGTACTAAATTTGCGGTTCATGCGATTACTGAAAACATCCGCGAAGAAGTGGCAGATGATAGCGTACGCATGATCACGATTGCACCAGGTGCGGTAGAGACAGATCTTCTTAGCCACACAACTAACGAAGATATTATTTCTGGTTACCAAGAGTGGAAAGAAGGCATGGGTGGTGCAATTGCTCCTCAAGATATCGCTAATGCCATCAGCTACGCTTACAACCAACCACAAAATGTCTGTGTACGTGAAATCGTGATTGCTGCGACTCGTCAACCTGCATAATTTTTTGCAACCGACATAAGCTTTTACTTATCGCTGACCTTGTGTATTCACAGGTCAGCTTTTTTGTTGTTATAGTTTGATGACGCCACTTATTCGGCTCGACTACAGGTCATCAATTTATATGAGACAAAGAGTTCAATTTTTCGATTTATTGCGATGTGTGGCAGCGATTGCCGTTATTGCCA
This sequence comes from Vibrio genomosp. F6, assembly GCF_005146325.1. Lineage (NCBI taxonomy): Bacteria > Pseudomonadati > Pseudomonadota > Gammaproteobacteria > Vibrionales > Vibrionaceae > Vibrio > Vibrio genomosp. F6. The sequence goes on from NZ_SYUT01000043.1 coordinate 28,852, forward strand.
TTCATGTACTCGCCCCTTACCGTTCTGAGTTAGGTTCGATTCCATTCGACCAGTGGTTAACGGCGGTGAGCATTAATAGTGTGAGTCGTTGGGCTGTCCCAGTGTTTATTCTTATCACTGGTGCATTAATGCTGAGTGATACACGCCCTTTTGATGCGAAGTATTATGTCAAAAGACGCTTAGGAAAAGTGCTGCTTCCTTTTATTATTTGGTCTCTTTTCTACACTTATCTTTCAGGCTGGTCGGCTGCAGGGTTTGATGGTGCGGTGAGTTGGGATGTACTGCTTAATAGTTACCACCATTACACTTACTACCATTTAGGCTTTTTTTACTACTTTATTCCACTCTATTTCGTGATCCCATTCCTGCAGATCTTCGTCAGGAAAACAGACGACTCCGCCATATATGCGTATACCGCAATATGGTTACTGACCACCACGCTATTTCTATTTAAAATTGATGGCCCTTGGAGTCACCAGTTATGGCTGTATAGTGGGTACTTACCATTGGGGTATCTGCTGTTTAAAAAAGTGCCGTTAAATAAAATGACCCTCTTCCTGTCGGTAACGTTAGGGGTCATTGCTTTGGCTGCAACGATTGCAATGGTGGTTTCAGGAAGTGTCACTGCTGAAAAATATACAGTAGGGCGCTGGTTATCTTACAAAACGCTGAATACGGTTTTAGCGGCGAGCATGGTGTTTGTGGTGTGTCGTTATTATGGTGAAAGGCTATCTCACCGTAGTCATCAAGTGGTGAGTTTCATTAGCCAACATAGTTTAGGGATTTATATTCTTCATCCGATTTTTTTATGGCCGATGAAAGCGTTTAACTGGCATCAAGGCCATCCTGCTTGGGTTATCCCTCTGTGGGTCATCATTGGAGGCGCTGGTGCCTTAGGGTTAAGTTGGTTGTTGTCTCGTTCAGCCAAAACGCGCTGGTTATTACCATAGATAGCGAGTGCGATTAATAAAGGTGCTTAGCTTTCTCTCTGTTTCGCAAAATGTAGAAAGCGAGTTCCTTGGTATGTCATCACTCCTTTATCCCCTGGTTGAAGTGCATGGAAGTAGTGAATGCCAACTTGAAATTCTCGTTTTAATCCCATGCGGCCTCGCTGTACATAAATCCAATACTCTTGGTCATCTTCTCCTGGCTGAGCGTCTTCTATCTGAATGGATTGCTTATCAAGAATCGTTACATTCGCAGTTTGTTCTGGTGCATTCTCACCTTGAATATGTTGTTGGTAGAATCGACTGAACCCCCAACCTGCGAGGATAGCTAAAGTAATAAGAGAGAGTAAAAGTGAGACTGGCATGGTGATGACCCCTATTGTAATAAGTCTATATTCTATATGGAGAAGTGCTCTGAAAGTCGGACTTTGATATTTATCTGCGATTTTACTTAGACATGGGGAGTTATTTTTCGGCTCACTTCACAATCTTTGGTGTGGTATATGCATCGTATTTACTCAAATTTACGCTTAAGTGCTCGAAAATGTGTTCTATTTATAGAAGAATGGAAAGTAGCTCGACTAGAATTATGATGAGTTAAGGAGAACTGCGATGTCTGATATTGAGAAAGTCGTCACGCGCACTCGAAAGATCGAGAAGCTGTTGAGAGTTCAATACCATGCCGACGGAAAGGGCTTGCATCAACTGATTACCAGTAGTGAAGAGAGATTACCTCACGACGTTATCGGTAAGTTGAGATATATCGCGACGATTCGTAATAAGATTGTTCACGAGGATAATTATAAGCTTGATGACCGAAAACAGTTTTTATCGGTGTGTGATGAATGTGAAAGAGAGTTAACCCCTAGAAGTAGCCGATTCATTTGGCGAGTTGTGGTGTTATTGATGGGGCTGATCACTTTTGCAGCATTGGGTGTTTATTACTTACACTGGGATGAATTAATGAATCATCTTTCATAATAATGAGAATAAAACAAAAAAGGGACGCAATCGCGTCCCTTTTTGTATTTTTGATAGTACTGATTAGTACATCATTGGCAGTGTCATTAGGCCAACAACTACTGCGATCATTACAAGCCCTTGTTTTTGCGACGAAGAAATCATAACACTGCTCCTTTGTTTGGTGGATGTTCTCTATGTCTTTAACAATATCATTACTTTGGTGGTTTGATCAACTAATTTGTTGTCAAGCTTTCGTAAATATACATTATCTACCCAGTAATCTTGTTTATATCCTTACTTTTTTTGTATTTTTGATGTGTTTTTTATTTGTGCGTTAAGTCTAAAAAACATACGCGAACGGTTTTAACCTATTGTTTTTGTTGGTGGTATTTAGTGTTTTTATTGTGTTAATAGATGTAAAGTTTGCTTAATTGCGCTTTCCTTGTCTGAATCTTGTTTTGGTCGGTAAATGATACTTTTGATTATTCCTGTTGGCTCTGTTTGTAAGGTGAGTGTCAAAAAAAAGATGCAATGACAATAAAGCGTCATCAATTCCATTGTTTTGTTGGCTCTGGATAGGTTGTGTAGTCTGTCTCTGTGTAAGTTGTTATTTTTGTTTTAACTGTATGAAATTAGTAATTATTTGTTGGGTATTTCTGGTTTTTTTTAGGGTTTGAAAGGACAAAAGTAGGCATGACCATGCTCGCAGGTGGAGGTTACTAGAGAGTAAGCGCTGTAATCGTTTGCTTTTGATGTTTTACTTTAATTTTTGAGCCGGAGAGGCCGCCATAAAAGGCTTGAGCGTTGTGAGGAATACGCGGCGAGATTATTTATAAACTCGTAATGCCAATAAATACTTATTCACAATCAAGATCCAACTTTTTCTCTATATCGCTTTACATCAAATCATAGCTCCCTAGACTGACGGCGATGAATCATCAGAGGTAATGATATGTGGAGTTGGCTAGCTGTTAGCCTATCAGGCTATATTTGTATTTCGGCCGCTAATCGAGGCGAGCGAACTCACTCTTTAGCAGCGAAAGTATTTACGCTGTTGTTACTGATTTTGATTGTTTTGACCGAAGTTCAGACTCAAAGCACTGCGTTCTGGATGGTTTCGGGTTTAGCGCTCTTCATGTTCTCAGATGTGTTGCACGTACTGACAGAAAAAAGAGTCTTACCTTTTATTGGCTTTCTGATTGCACAAATATGCTATAGCAAACTATTTTGGTTGCAGCTTTCTGGCGATATTGTGTGGTGGTTACCTGCATTGTTGTTGGCGACCAGTATCGTGGCGTTTCTGTTGCTTCTTCCCCAGCTTGATAGTTTTCTATTTCCAGCCACAATTATGGGGATTGTCTTAATACAGTTAAGCTGGGCGAGTGGAGAGTTGTGGTTACTAGAACCCACGCTAGGGCATAGCCTTGGGTTTATTGGCTGTTTTATTCTTATTTTTTCGGGGTTAATGTTTGTTATTAACAGTTATCGAAAGCCGATAAGAGGTGCGAACTACTGGATATCAGGTAGTTATTTTCTTGCTCATGCGCTTATTGTGTCTTCTATCATTTTCTAAAATTAAACTGTGATAAATCAAAACAGAGCATTGATAATTCGCTATGCTGTGTGCCTCAAAATAGGAGTGAATAAAATGACTGAAGTTCATGGCCATAATGTGCTGAATTTATTAAACGAAACCCCAATGTCTAAAGAAGACCTACATGCACATGTTGCCGCTGAACATGGTCAAGATACTCGCTTTTGTACTTGTCAGCACAGCGATCTTACATTAGATGATCTGCTTGAGTTCCTATTATCAAAAGGAAAACTGGTGGAAGTGGATGGAAAACTGGCAACAAATACAGAGCGTGTTTGTCATCACTAATACGTTTCCATTCTAAATAGTATTCCCGCTTTTAGCATCGAAAAGCCAGAATTAGGCTGTTATACTGCGCCAATTCTGGCTTTGTGAGACTATCTTCATGGAAATCTTATCTGCTGCAACCATGTTGTTCCTTATTATGGATCCACTTGGTAACTTGCCTATCGTTTTATCGATCCTAAAACACTTAGATCCAAAGCGTAGAAGAATGGTTTTAATTAGAGAGCTGTTCTTTGCTCTAATTATTCTCATGGTCTTTCTATTTGCAGGTCAGGGGATCTTGAGTTTCCTTCACGTCCAGCCTGAAACATTAAGTATTTCTGGTGGTATCATTCTATTTATCATTGCGATTAAGATGATATTCCCGCAAGCAGGAAGCATTACTGGTTTGGCGGCTGGTGATGAACCTTTCATCGTACCAATGGCCATTCCCATGATTGCAGGGCCATCGGTTCTTGCATCTTTGCTTCTGCTTTCAAGTAAAGAGCCCGATAGACTTTTTGACTGGTCTATCGCTGTGTTACTCGCTTGGGGGGCTACTTTCTTTATTTTGATGTTCTATAACTTCTTCCATAAATTACTTGGTGAGAAGGGACTGAAAGCCATTGAGCGACTCATGGGGCTCATGCTAGTGATGATTTCAACTCAAATGTTCCTCGATGGTGTGAAGCTTTACCTAGGCTAGACTACGAATAGAGTGTATTGAATAAAAAAACGGAGCTCGATAATGAGCTCCGTTTTTATTTGGTACGATGAAAGATCACATCATATGTTTACGACGTATATCCAGCAGAGCGAAAATACCAAAGAAAAGAATCGACCATCGTTCCCAGCGACTCATTTTGACTTTATCGCCGAAAGCTCCAATGAAGATAAGCATTTGCAAGCCATGCATAATGAACAGAAAGGCCGTCATGATATATAGAGCAATGGCTGCTTTGCCTGGGAAAGGCTGAAAAATATTAAACAGCAATACAAACCACACAAAAGCAATAGACGCTTTCGCTAATAAAATTAGAATTTTCATTCAGTTACCCTTTCAAATAATCGATAGCAAACTTGGCCTGCGGTTTTCTCGCGGTGTAAGTTCCAATGCTGAGGTATCCCCTCTAACAGCAGCTCTTTTTCTGTCTCAATATAGATCATCGCGCCATCACTGAGCCAACCATTTTGCTCTAAAAGTGTAACGGTTTCTGTCAGTAAGCCTTTATGAAAGGGAGGATCAATAAAAACCACATCATAAGGGGTACCTGATTGGCCTAAAAAAGCTAAAGCATCGGTTTTTACTGCCGTTATGTTATTGGCTTTCAACGCGGTGATGTTAGTCTTAATCTGTTGGAAAGCCGCAGGGTTTAACTCCAATAAGGTCACTTTGTCTGCTTGACGAGAGGCGGCTTCAAAACCTAGCCCTCCTGAACCAGAAAAAACATCCAAGCAGTTAGCATGTGGGATATCTTGTGCTAACCAATTAAATACCGTTTCTTTCACACGATCGGTCGTTGGTCGTAGACCTTCAGCATCATGGACAGGAAGTTTTCTGCCTCTCCATAAGCCACTAATGATGCGCACAAAGCCAGTTGAAGGCTTTTTTTGTGATGTGTTTTGCTGACGACGTCTTACCATAGATTTTTTGACCGCTAATAAAGTGATACTATACCGAGCCCCATGACATTGGAGTGGGTGTTAAACAAATTTGTAATGGTGAAGTGTAGCAAGCTAAATGAAAAATTTTCACTGCTTTATCATTTTTCTTTGTCGAAAAGGCAGAGAGTTGTAATTATTTAAGTAGATCTAGGAAGCTCCTCAGATGACAGAAAAAAAGAAGCGCGGATTACTCTCGTGGCTTGGCTTTGGTGATGATGATCAAAAAGCCCCAGTAGAAAAGCAAGAGATTGAAGAGTCAGCATTAGAACAAGAAGCCGTTGAGCAAGAACTTGCCCAGCAGGAATTGGTCGATGAGCTTAAAGAAGAGGTTTCTGAGGTTGAAGAAACTACACAAAATAGTATTGAAGAAGAGACGGTGGTCGATAATGCTGACCTAGCAGAAGCAGAAGCAGAAGCAGAAGCAGAAGCAGAAGCAGAAGCAGAAGTCAGAGTTCAAGAGCAAGAGAAGCCAACAGAAAGCTTTTTTGCACGCCTAAAACGCAGCTTAAGCCGCACGAAAGCCAATATTGGTGCTGGGTTCTTTGGCTTGTTTAAAGGCAAAAAAATCGACGAAGATCTTTTTGAAGAACTCGAAGAACAGTTGCTTATTGCTGATGTGGGAATGAACACCACAGTAAAAATTATCGAAAACCTAACGGAAAAAGCATCGCGTCAAGATTTGAAAGATGGTGAAGCGTTATATGGCCTATTAAAAGAAGAGATGTCAGACATCTTGACTCAAGTCGACCAACCACTAGAAGTGGATGCCACCAAAACACCTTACGTTATTTTGATGGTGGGTGTGAATGGTGTTGGTAAAACCACGACGATTGGCAAACTTGCGAAGCAGTTCCAAGGCCAAGGTAAAAAAGTCATGCTTGCGGCGGGTGATACTTTCCGAGCGGCAGCCGTTGAACAACTGCAAGTTTGGGGTGAGCGTAACGACGTTCCTGTGATCGCGCAACATACCGGAGCAGACAGTGCTTCTGTTATTTATGATGCCATTGAAGCGGCGAAAGCGCGTGGTGTTGATGTTGTGATCGCCGATACCGCTGGTCGTTTACAGAATAAGAGCAACCTGATGGAAGAGTTGCGTAAGATTGTTCGAGTGATGAAGAAAATTGATGATTCAGCACCGCACGAAATTATGCTAACCCTTGATGCGGGTACAGGACAGAACGCAATTAGCCAAGCAAAGTTGTTTAGTGAAGTTGCGCCAGTAACCGGTATCACATTGACTAAATTGGATGGCACAGCAAAAGGCGGCGTTATCTTTGCGATTGCAGACCAATTCCAGATCCCTATCCGTTTTATTGGCGTGGGTGAAGGCATTGACGATTTACGTCCGTTTGAAACTCAAGATTTTATTGAAGCGCTATTTAGCCGAGAAGAGTAATAGTTCACCGTTAATGGTGACTAACTTGTAAGAGGATATATTCGGTGATCAAATTTCAACAAGTGAGTAAAGCTTATCGCGGTGGGCGACAAGCATTGCAGAAAGTGGATTTTCATTTACGTCGCGGTGAAATGGCGTTTTTGGGGGGGCATTCTGGTGCAGGTAAAAGTACCTTGTTGAAATTGATCTGCGCGATTGAAAGACCAACTGATGGCAAAATCAGTTTTAATAATCACGACATCACGCGAATCCCAAACAAAGATATCCCATTTTTGCGTCGTAACATTGGTATTGTCTTCCAAGAACACCGCTTGTTAATGGATCGCAGTGTATTTGAGAACGTCGCGCTACCAATGCGAATTGAATCTATCTCTGAAAATGAGATAAAACGCCGAGTGTCGGCAGCATTAGATAAAACCGATCTATTAGATAAAGCGCGTTGTTTGCCAAGCCAACTGTCTGGCGGTGAGCAACAGCGCGTTGGTATTGCACGAGCAGTGGTTAACCGACCAACGCTACTATTGGCCGATGAACCTACTGGTAACTTAGATACAGAACTTTCCAGCCGAGTACTTAAGCTATTTGAAGAGTTCAATCGTGCAGGTGTCAGCATTCTATTAGCGACGCATGATGTCAGCCTCGTGAATTCTCGACCTCAGTATCGTCACTTAGAGTTGAATCAAGGTTTTTTGAGTGAGGTCGAAGATTATGGCCGCTAATCGTCGTAATAAAAAAGTCCAAAATAAATCTCGAACGGGCTACCGACCAAAAACAGATGGCTTCATTCGCATCCACATCAACCAAGCAAAATCCTCATTTTCAGCATTGTGGAGCCGCCCTTTAGGCAACTTATTAACCCTAGCCGTTATTTCAATGGCATTGAGCATGCCAGCTTGTCTTTACTTATTGGGTAAAAATATTTCAGTTGCGGCACAAGATGTTACGGGCTCTTCGCAAGTGAGTGCTTATATAGAGGAAGGAATGCCAGACGCCCGGGTCATGGTGCTTAAAGATGAAATTGAACGATGGGATGTGGTGGCGGGGGTCGAATATATCTCTCCACAACAAGGCCTCAATGAATTAAGTCAGTATTCTGGTTTTGATCAAGCGATCAGTCTGCTTGATGACTACGCCTTGCCCGGTGTCCTTGTTATTACTCCTAATGTGAGTGATAACACAGAAGTAAAAGGTATCGCTAAGCAGGTTCAAGCGAAACAAGAAGTGACAGATGTGCGTTTGGATGAAGATTGGTTGGCGCGGTTGAGTGCCATTCAGACGTTAGCTACGGCAATCGTCATTGCATTAACGATTTTGATGGTTGGTGCCGTATTTTTGATTGTAGGTAATACATTACGCTTTAATGTATTGGCGAATAAAGATGAAATCCAAACCATGAAGCTTATCGGTGCGACTGATAGCTTTATATTACGCCCATACCTTTATTCAGGAATGTGGTTTGGTCTGTTAGGTGCGGTAAGTGCGTGGGTATTAACCGCATTAATAACCGTATTACTTAACAGTACTGTCGCCGATCTTGCTCGGCTTTATGACAGTCAATTTCGATTAATAGGCTTGAGTTGGGATGAGTCCTTATTGTTGCTCATGCTTGGGACGTTACTCGGTTGTATGGCTGCGAAGCTTTCTGCACAAAGGCACCTAAAAGAAATTGAACCTGTATAAGTGAATGGGGTCATATTTAAACAATAAGTAAGCTCTGTGGTTTATTTATTGACTTGTATCAGGGGAAAGTTTATGCATAATAACTTCCCCCAACTTGAATCCTGTTCATTTTAGGTTCAAGATAGGCGGTTAGAATACTCAATCGATGTAAGTTTAATCGATTCGAAGTAGGTAATACTCCAGATCAGAGATTGATGAGGAATTGAATGACAAAGCAAGCATACCCAATGGCTCTAGTCACACAAGACAGTTTAGACAGCTATATTCGTTCTGCTCACAGCTACCCAATGCTGACACCAGAAGAAGAGCGCAGTCTAGCTGAGCGACTACATTACAAGGGTGAAATCGATGCAGCGAAAGGTTTGATCCTTTCTCACCTTCGATTTGTTGTCCATGTGGCTCGTGGTTATTCCGGTTACGGACTGCCAATGGCCGACCTTGTCCAAGAAGGTAACATCGGTTTGATGAAAGCGGTAAAACGCTTTAACCCAGAAGTGGGCGTCCGACTGGTCTCTTTTGCTGTTCATTGGATTAAAGCTGAAATCCATGAGTACGTATTACGTAACTGGCGTATCGTAAAAGTAGCAACGACAAAAGCTCAGCGTAAATTATTCTTTAATCTACGTAAGTCAAAAAAACGCTTAGGTTGGTTTAATAATGGTGAAGTTGAGACGGTAGCGAAAGAGTTGGGTGTCGACCCTTCTGAAGTTCGTGAAATGGAATCTCGCTTGGCTGCTCAAGATCCAACGTTTGAAATGCCTTCTGACGATGATGATTCAGCTTCTGCTTATACTGCTCCTGTTCTGTATCTTGAAGATCATGCTTCAGATGTTGCAGAAAACATTGAGGCGGATAACTGGGAGTCGCATACTAATAACCGCTTAGGGCTCGCTTTGGCTACTCTTGATGAGCGCAGTCAGCATATCGTGCGATCTCGTTGGTTAGAAGATAATAAATCGACCTTGCAAGAGTTGGCCGAAACTTACAGTGTTTCTGCCGAACGAATTCGCCAACTAGAAAAAAATGCCATGAAGAAATTGAAACTGGCGGTTGGAGAGTTCTAACGACCTCAAACAAATATTATGAAAAAGCCGAGATCATTTGATCTCGGCTTTTTTGTTGGTGATCGAAAATAAATCGAAATAAGATCGTATATGACAACTTTACCTGTGGGTAAGTCTGTGGGGTAATTCTTCAACAGTAGTGAAAAAGCAGGGTGTATCAAGGCAGGAGAGCGGTTTGTCTTGTGGGGATACTTTCCATCTTACACACAAATAAATAAGGATCATTACTATATATAGTGGATCTAATCTGTAGGTAACACTTTATCAACGCAATCCACAGCTTTATCCACAAACGATGGTTTTTTGAACGTTAGTGGATAACCCTACTGAGTGTCTGTGCTTGTTTGTCTTGGGATAGGTTACAATGATTAAATAATAATTAGCCTAAGAGAAAGTCAATGGAACAGTTTCAACACATTAATGTTCAAGATGCCAACAACCTGATAGAGCAAAAAGGCGCTCGCCTTGCCGACATTCGAGACCCACAGTCTTTTGCTGTTGCTCATGCGAAATCGGCTTACCATTTAACCAATGACAGTATGGTTTCCTTTATGGATGAAGTAGAATTTGAACAGCCTATTTTAGTTATGTGCTACCACGGAATTAGTAGCCAAGGTGCGGCACAATATCTAATTAACCAAGGCTTTGAACAAGTTTATAGTGTCGATGGTGGGTTTGAAGCTTGGCACCGTGCACAGTTACCAATAGAGAATCACTAAATGATAAGACTGATCACATTAAATAATCCTCGAGTTGCCCAATCGTTCATTGATTATATGGCAACGCGTCAAATTGAAGTTCAGATGATGCCTGAAGGAAGTGGTCAGTTTGCATTGTGGCTCAGGGATGCGCAATTTCAAATTGAGGTCGAATCTGAACTGAATCAATTTTTGCAAAACCCTCAGCAGAGTAAATACCAAGCTGCATCGTGGGATGTGGCTGAAACGAGAAAGAACGTACTACATTATCCAATGCCAAGCATGCTAGCCATGATAAAAGCAAAGGCTGGACCTTTTACTCTTGTGATTATGCTGACTTGTATTGTCGTTTTTATTTTGCAACAAGTTGGTTTTGGACAGCAGATATTCTCTGCTTTGCATTTCCCAGCAATTGAAGGACAGCAATGGCAAATTTGGCGTTGGTTGAGCCATGCTGTATTGCACTTTTCTGTCATGCACATCGCATTTAATGTGCTGTGGTGGTGGCAACTCGGCGGCGATATTGAGAAAAAGTTGGGCGTGTTCAAGCTCGCCCAGATATTCGTCATTTCTTCCGCTTTATCAGGAGCAGGGCAATACTGGATTGAAGGGGCTAATTTTGGTGGGCTCTCAGGGGTTGTGTATGCATTGGTTGGCTACTTATGGGTCTTTGGCACTCGTGCGCCACATCAAGGTTTATCGATTCCAAAACCAATCGTGGGGTTCATGCTGGTATGGCTCGTTCTGGGGTTTGTTCAACCATTTATGGCGATAGCAAATAGTGCACACTTAGCAGGTTTGCTCAGCGGTGTTGTTCTTGCCTACATCGACAGTGCTAAATATAAGAAAGCGTAATAGCCTTTCTGTTGGGTTTGAATATAAAAAAAGCGACATGAAGTCGCTTTTTTGGTTCTTTCATCGGTATAGACCTCATTGGTCTAGAGCTAATAGATGGTTTATTAATAGAAAGCTTTACTGGTGACGCGTTTTATTGATAAAGATATTTTGTGAAAAGTAGATCGGCGATTAACGTTTTTCCCGTTTCAGGGAGTAAAATCGTATTTAGGTGATCAACTAACACTTTTCTCAAATCTTCACGTCCTGAGAGTGATTTTACGGTATCTTCTGATTGTTGGCCAAGTAGCTCAATAACAGCATCACGAATTAATGGTTGGTGAAGCTCCACCGTCGCTAAGTCTGCTGAATTAGCGACCATGATATCGATACGAACTTGAATATAGCCAAGCTTCTTACCTTTGGTATGAAAATTGGTTGTTAGATCCGGTTCTAATGTAAAGTAAGCCAATGTTGGAGCCGCTTCTTCTTCCGCAACGGTTGGGAGCGACATAAGAACGCTGAATGCGAGAAGTATCTGGGTTATATAACGTTTATACATAGTGCTAACTTTTCTTTCTCTTATCTCGATATTCGAAACGCCTTTGTCTTGGTACAATGGAGAGTCAAAAATTTATAATAAACAATATGGTCAGAGTGACCACTCATTGAAGCTTTATTGTACGATATAAAGCCACTAATTGAATACTAGTATGAATCAACTTACAGCACCTTATCTATCTTATTTATTAGAGGTAGAGTGGCAAAAAATAGAAAATTTCGTGTTTCCGAGTGAATTTGCCAAGCAATGGCTTTTAGAGCAAGGATCACTTTCACGTCGATTAGGTGAACATTGTCAGAATTTGACGGTTGAACTGTTACATAACCAGATTGTTGATATGTCCGTACTCAAGGATGACGAAGCGAGCTTATTATCTCCTCAAGAATGTTTATTACGAGAAGTGGTGTTGAGTGGTGATAAACAAGCTTGGGTTGTAGGTCGAACACTGATCCCACGTTCAACATTGATTGATCAGCAGTATGATTTAGCAAGGCAAGGGGATATCCCATTAGGGCTGACCGTGTTCAGTGCTGATGCCGTTAAGCGTGATGGCTTGCAAGTGGGAGTTATTATGACTCCTGATGGTCCACTATTGGCTCGTCGCTCTCGGTTATGGATGAACCATAAGCCGATGCTCGTGGCTGAACTATTTTTACCGACATCCCCAATTTACTCTAAGGAGAGAGTGTAAATGACAGCATCGAAAGCTCGCGCCTATTGGCAGTTGATGCGTATGGACAGACCTATTGGAACCTTGTTGCTCTTATGGCCGACCCTTTGGGCATTAATTATTTCAGCACAAGGCATCCCAGATGTAAGCGTGCTTGTGGTATTTGTTGCTGGTGTGATTCTAATGCGTGCTGCTGGTTGTGTGATTAATGATTTTGCTGATCGCAAAGTCGATGGGCATGTTAAAAGAACCAAGTCACGTCCATTACCCGCAGGAAAAGTGAGCTCGAAAGAGGCGGTAGGGCTGTTTTTAGTGCTCGCTGTGGTCTCTTTTCTGCTGGTATTAACCATGAACCCACTCACCATTCAGCTCTCTTTTGTCGGGCTTGTGTTAGCGTTCATCTATCCATTCATGAAACGCTTTACCCACTTACCACAACTGTTCCTCGGTTTGGCATTCAGTTGGGCGATTCCTATGGCTTGGGCTGCACAGTCTGGTGAATTACCGACGTTAGTGTGGTTTGTCTTTGGTATTAATGCACTATGGACAATTGGCTACGATACTCAGTATGCCATGGTGGATAGAGATGATGATCTTAATATCGGCATCAAATCGACGGCTATATTATTCGGTCGTTTTGATAAGATGGCGGTAGGGTCTTTTCAGTTAATATCGCTAGCGATGCTTATTGTGCTGGGTAACTGGTTAACGCTAGGGGCGAGTTATTATTGGGCATTGTTAATCGTTGGCGCTCTGTTTGTCTATCAGCAGCACCTAATTCGTCATCGAGATCGAGATCTCTGCTTTCAAGCTTTTTTGAATAATAACTATGTCGGCATGCTTGTCACATTGGGTTTGTTTATTGCTTACTGGTAACCAAAAGCTATAGAAAGATAGAAAAAAGGCATCCCTCGGTAGGATGCCTTTTTGATCATGGTGTTACCAACGCTCACTTAAGCGTGGTAAGCACTTTCTTGAATGGTTAGGCGTATCTCTGGGTAAAGCATAGAAAACAGTAGATTAGAGAATTCACGCGTTTTCTCTAAGTCACAGTTACCATCTTGGTCGAGATAATTTTGTTCTTTCAATGTATTGAACATCGCAGAGAACACGCCTTTATCGAAGAATTCTGGTGCATTGATACCGTGTAGGCGACCTAAGCGCTGAGCGATATCTTGGCTCTTCTGTTCTAAATCTGATTTACCTAGCTCAGGGTTTGATACCAATAAGTTCATCGTAATCGAGTAGCGTTGTAGCGTCTCTGTAATCGTGCGTCCTAGCAGCATTAACGTCTGGCTATTTGATTCATTGATTGAGATGACATCGTCATCAATCGTGAGCATTTTCTGTTGAGAAAGTTCATTCACAATCGCCGTGACTACGCCATCTAACTGCTCATCTTCATAGCTTAAGAACAGCTCTTTCTTTAAGAAAGGATAAATGTTCGCAACATTCTCTTGGACTTGTTGAATCGATAAGTGGCGATGACGAATCAACATCTGTGCAATGAGCGAAGGCAAGGCAACTAAATGAATGATGTTATTGCGATAATAAGTCATCAAAATCGACTGGTTGCGATCGAGTGAAATGATATCACCCATGCTGTCAGATTCGATTACAAACTTATTCAGTGACTCCGCGTGTTTCACTAACTCAGCCGCACTCTCACTTGGAATTGTACTGGTTGCTGAGTAAGGGATGTTTCTTAAGATCGATAGATAACAGTCAATCTGAGAGATCAATGAATCACGAGATAATGCACGCTGACGAGAAGCCAATAGAGCGGTGGCACATAAAGTTAACGCGTTGGTGGCAGCAGCATCATTGATATGCGTCATCATCTTAGTGGCAAGTTGATTAACCACAGGGTTTAGCCATTGTGGTTTGGTTGTGCCCATCGCATCAATATCTTTATTCCACTCAGGAGCATGTTCATTTAGGTATTGATTCAGAGGGATCGGCTCACCAAAGTTAACGTACCCTTGGCCGAAATTACGCAGTTTACGAATGGTTCGTAGAACTAAACTCGCATTCTCTTTCTCTTTGCGTTTACCGCGTAGCTCTTTGGCGTAAGTGCCCACTTCCATTACATGCTCATAGCCGATGTAAACCGGGACTAGCGTAACAGGGCGATCCAATCCACGGAGCATGGCTTGAATCGTCATCGCAAGCATACCCGTTTTCGCTTGCAGTAAACGGCCAGTACGAGAGCGTCCACCTTCACTGAAGTATTCGACAGAGTAGCCTTTAGTGAACAACTCAGCTAAATACTCACGGAAAATAGTCGAATATAATTTATTGCCTTTAAAGCTACGGCGAATAAAGAATGCGCCACCACGGCGGAAAATAGGACCCGCAGGGAAGAAGTTTAAGTTAATACCAGCGGCAATATGTGGTGGAACCATACCTTCATGATAAAGCACATAAGAAAGTAGTAAGTAGTCCATGTGGCTGCGGTGACAAGGAACATAAACGATTTCATGTCCATCTTGTGCTAAACGACGCACGGTTGCCGCATTATTAATATTCAGACCTTGATAGATTTTATTCCATACCCAGCCCAATATTTTTTGACCATTTCGGATGAGCGAATATGAGAAGTTCGCAGCAATTTCATCCATGATCGCTTGGGCTTCTTTGCGCACTTTCTCTATCGGGATGTTTTTGGCTTGTGCTTCTTCTTCAATCGCTTTTTCAATAACCGCTGATTTCAGTAAGCGATCAAACAGCACCATGCGATTAGGTAAGTTAGGGCCAGATGCTGCCAGTTTTTGGCGAGAAAAGTGAATTCGAGCCACTCGAGCTAATTTGTGCGCGATAGTTTCGTCGGTGCCGTGGGTATCTGCCATATGGCGTAGTGATACCACAGGGCTAAAGCGAACGAGGCAGTCTCGGCCAGATACGATAACGGCTTTCGCTTTTTGTAAACCATTCATCGCTTGCAAGTACGGCTTCTGTTTATCTTCTTTACCTGGCTTGCGACCCCAAAGTACCGTCGCAGGGATAACCTGTACGTCTAACTCAGAATCCAAGCTATGTAATTTTAGTAGCTCTGAGAATAACGAAATTGAATCACTTGGAACATGCTGATCATTTTGAACAATCGTAGGTCGTGATGAGATAAACACAAAACGTTTAAAGGATTGGCCATTGATCTCTAAAGGTGAAAGTGGATCGGGTAGCCCGAACTCTAGAGCATGTTTTTGTAGAGTCAGTAGGTCGACACTGGAGCGAAAAGGCAATGCATAAACAATGGGTTTATTGATATCAATACTATGGTCTTCAATAGGATTTGAAGGAATAGCCGTTCCTTTTACTAATAATGACATGGGTAATTTTAGTAATGAACGTGAGAAAGAGTGCCCTGAAGACATAAAGGTTCGCAGCCTCGAAAGTTATAAAAAATACATAGGCGTATCTTTACTTTCAACCACATAAGACAGAAAGGCTTAGGAAAAAAATAGAGATAGGCATAAGCGTTAAATTTAAGCGATGCAAGAATACCAGAAACTGGTCGAACCTTTTAATGGTATTAGTCATGTGAGCATCAATTAATGTAAAAGTATTCACTCACTAAATTTAAGTATACGCGATAACGGGTTAAAAAATATTAAACCATCGCTCTAGAAGCGTTGATGTTTAATCGGCTGAATGTATGAATAGTTCAGTCGTTCTCGCAATGAATGAAGAGATTAAAAGTCTAAAAAAGAGAGGTTTTTCCTCGGTAATGATGCAGGAACTCGTGCGTCTTTATGAAACAAATTAAAAAACAACCAATTAGCTTTTCATTTCACCACTTACTGGATATACTCACAGTCAACTGTATAAAAAGACAGGTGACTTATGAAGCCGTTAACGCCCCGCCAGCAACAAGTTTTCGATCTAATCAAAAGTAAGATTGAAGAAGCCGGAATGCCACCAACACGAGCCGAAATTGCCCGTGAACTTGGCTTCCGTTCTGCGAATGCTGCAGAAGAACATTTAAAAGCGCTTGCTCGAAAACAAGCTATTGAAATCATTCCGGGAGCTTCACGCGGTATTCGTATCCTTCTGGAAGATGCCCCTGATGAGGGTTTGCCTCTCATTGGACAAGTTGCCGCAGGTGAGCCAATTTTAGCCCAGGAGCATGTTGAGACTCACTACAAAGTGGATCCTGGTATGTTCAAGCCTCAAGCGGATTTCTTATTGCGCGTAAATGGCGAAAGCATGAAAGACATCGGAATTATGGACGGAGATTTACTTGCGGTTCATAAGACACAAGATGTGCATGATGGACAAGTGGTCGTGGCTCGCGTCGATGAAGATGTAACCGTTAAGCGTTTAGAACGTAAAGGTTCTACCGTACTATTGCATGCTGAGAATGAAGAGTTCTCGCCAATTCAAGTTGACCTCACATCACAACATCTTGCGATTGAAGGCATCGCCGTTGGTATTATTCGTAATACAGACTGGATGTAGTTTATGGGATTTATTCTCAATAACTTGCAAGTGTAATTGATATTCATTATCATCTTCTTTATGGTGACATAAGGAAGATGATGATGCCCCGACCAAATAAAAAAACTGACTCTAGTTATCAAATTCCAGCCAATTTGTTACAACCTCTTTGGCTTCGAAGCCGAGAAAGTTTAGTTGATAATGGACTGGTGTATGACCCTATCGCAGCCCAAGCATGTCAACGTTGCTATCTTGCTGCTGAATGCTTATCTGGGAATGTTGACCAGAAACAACTCCTTCATGCCACTCTTACTCAATTATGCGATGCACAAGTACTCCTGTTCTTACAACAATACCCAGATGCGTGGGTGATTAACGTTGGAGCTGGGCTCGATACTCGTTTTTATCGTATTGATAACGGTCGTTGTCATTGGCTTGAGCTGGATGTCACTGAAAACCTAGTGTGGCGACAGAAACTATTTCACAAGAATGAACGTTACCAATTGAGCTGTGGATCTGTGAATGATTTATCATGGCTCGATAAGTTGAACATTCCTGAGCAAGCCCCTGTGATGCTCTTGTGTGAACAAGCGTTGTTAGATTGTTCAGAAAAGCAGGTTGCCAACTTTGTACAAGCTCTAGGCCGTCATTTTGTTCAAGCTCATGCGTGCTTGGTTCTCGCGGGAGATCAAACCTCTTCCCGTATTGGTCAAGGTTTAGGTTCTAGTGATTATCAACACGGCTTTTCATCTCCTAGTGAGAAAGTACTGAATTGGCTGCCATGGGCGCAGTGGGTTCGACAATTTTCGCCACTCGATAAAAACTGCAGCCGTTGGAAATCTTGGCAGCGATGGTTATGCCGTTTCCCCTCATTAAAGCAGAGGTTAACCCCCGTTCTTATTCAACTTCGCTGGTAGGTGAGTTAGAGCCTTGCTTTGATGTCGCTGATTGTCGCGTATGAGATCACCGCTGAATGAGTAGCGGCTGAAATTCGACTAAGCTACACTCGCTCATCAACCAAAGAGGTGAGCGTGCAGAATCTATTCTTCCAAACTTTATCCAATCAAGCAGTACACAAACGCGTGTTGTTGCTTGCTATCCCAATGGTGTTATCCAATATCACGATTCCTTTATTAGGTTTAGTGGATGCTGCGGTTATCGGTCATCTTGAGCATGCTTGGTACCTCGGCGGTGTGGCTTTAGGTAGCATGATGATCAGCGTGACTTTCTGGTTACTTGGTTTCTTGAGAATGTCGACAACAGGACTTGCTGCTCAAGCATATGGCGGTGACGATAAACGCCAACTGGCTTTGGTTTTTGTTCAGGGTGTTGGAATGGCATTGAGTTTTGCATTTATTTTCTTGCTATTACACAGCGTCGTCGCCGATATTATTTTCGCTTTTAGCGATGCGAGTGAACAAGTTAAGCATTACGGAGAGCAATATTTTTCGATTCGAGCTTGGAGTGCGCCAGCAGCGTTAGCTAATTTTGTCATTTTAGGCTGGTTACTCGGAACGCAAAATTCGAAAGCGCCTATGTGGATGGTGATTATTGCCAATGTCACTAATATTGCACTCGATATTCTTTTTGTAATGGGGTTAGGGTTAAAGGTCGAAGGTGCTGCCTTTGCTTCCGTTATTGCGGATTATGCAGGGATGAGTTTCGGTTTGCTATGTGTCGTTCGTGTGTGGCGACAAAAATCACTGCCTTCCCCAATGGCGATTTTGTCTCAAACTCGTTCTGGTTTAAGCCGATTCATTAATTTAAATCGTGATATTTTCTTACGTTCACTTTGCTTGCAGGCCGCGTTTAGCTTTATGACCTTTAAAGGTGCGAACTTTGGTGATGAAGTGGTTGCTGCTAACGCGGTATTGATGAGTTTTCTAATGATGATCTCTTATGGCATGGATGGTTTCGCATATGCGATGGAGGCCATGGTTGGAAAAGCGATTGGAGCCAGGGATCGTGCGGAGCTAAATCAATCGCTCATCGGTACTTTTTTCTGGAGCTTGATCATCTGCGTTGGGCTGACCTTTGTTTTTGCTTTTTTGGGATCGCACATGATCCTGTTGATCACCTCTATCGCTGAGGTCCAAGAACTTGCCAATACCTATTTACCTTGGCTTGTAGCTATGCCTCTCGCGGCGATGTGGTGTTTTTTGTTGGATGGTATCTTTGTTGGTGCAACGAAAGGCAAAGAGATGAGAAATAGTATGTTTATTGCAACCAACGGCTTCTTTCTACTCTTTTTCCTTTTTTCTTCACTTGGTAATCATGCGCTATGGTTGGCGATGATCGGTTTTATGCTAATGCGTGGCATTGGTTTGGGAACTATTTTTATCTATCAATGGAAGAAAGGGACGTTTTTAGGTGATGTTGACATGAAGAGCAGTGTTGCCTGATTAATTAAATTTTATAATAAAAGCGCCCTCACTGACGAGGGCGTTTTTATTTGAAGGAGAAATCTAGCGTTACATCTGCTTATAGCAACTTAATCTCATTGCGGCCTAACCGATATCGGTTTGCAAATATGAAGGTTAAAATAAGCGATTCAGCCCATTTAATGCGGCAACACGATAAGCTTCAGCCATTGTAGGGTAGTTAAAGGTAGTGTTGACGAAGTACTCAATCGTATTCGCCTCTCCTTTCTGTTCCATAATGGCCTGACCAATGTGAATAATTTCCGCAGCACGCTCTCCGAAAACATGGATGCCTAAGATCTCTTTTGTTTCTCGGTGGAACAGTATTTTTAAGCTACCTAAATCTTTACCTGAGATCTGTGCGCGCGCTAAATGTTTAAACGCAGATCGTCCCACTTCATAAGGCACTTTTGCTGCGGTGAGCTCTTGTTCTGTTTTACCTACTGAGCTGATTTCCGGGATGGTATAAATGCCCGTCGGGATATCTTCAATCAGGTGACCTTTTGCTTGACCATGAGTGATCGCTTGAGCGACAAAACGACCTTGGTCATAGGCGGCACTGGCTAGGCTAGGGTAACCAATCACATCCCCGACAGCGTAGACATGGTCGATCTCAGTTTGATAGTTTTGGTTCACCGCAATTTGACCACGAGAGTCCGCAGATAACCCCGTCGCTTCCAAATTGAGTTTATCAGTATTACCGGTTCGCCCATTGGCATAGAGAATACAGTCGGCTTTCATTTTCTTGCCAGACTCTAAATGGACGATCACACAGTCATCAGTGCCTTCAATTTTCTCAAAAGTTTCGTCGTTACGGATCACGACACCGCTATTCCAAAAGTGATAAGACAAAGCGTCAGAGGTTTCGTTATCTAAAAAAGAGAGAAGTCGGTCGCGAGTATTAATCAGGTCTGTTTTGACGCCTAACCCACGGAAAATCGAGGCGTACTCACAGCCAATCACGCCAGCACCATAAATAATAATATGCTGAGGGTCGTGTTTTAACGATAAAATCGAATCGCTGTCATAAATTCGTTCATGTAAAAAATCAACATTGTCGGGTTGGTAAGGGCGAGAGCCTGTGGCAATCACAAATTTATCGGCACTGTAGATTTCAATGGTTCCATCGGCTTGAGTGACCGAGATTGTGTGAGAATCAGTAAATCGGGCGGTACCAAATACCAAGGTGCATTGGTTTCGATCGTAGAAACCTTGGCGTAAGCGAGTCTGTTTATCAATGACTGATTTGGCATGACCAAGGATGTTAGAGAACGTCGAGTGAATGCTGGAGTTGTTATTACAGAATAGGGGGTTGTTATTGAATTCAATAATACGACTGACCGCATGACGCAATGCTTTCGATGGGATCGTGCCCCAATGGGTACACCCTCCTCCAACGCTGCTCTCCTTTTCAATAATAGCGACATTCAATCCCGCTTTGGTTAATCCCATTGCTGCCCCTTCACCTCCGGGGCCACTACCAATTACGATCACGTCAAAGTGATTGGAATGTGCCATAATTCATCCTTGTTATAATTATTAACATTGCTGTAGCGAGATTTTAACTGATTAGTGGTCTTGGTAAACGAAAAGCACCCCAGAGAGTGGATCGGATCACGCAGATTCATCTAATTCTCAAATTTGGTATGCGGTATGTCTCCAAATGCAGAGTTGTCGATTGCAATTGGATCTCTGGGTGTATTAACTTCTTTGGGTTATTCAAGTGGGTGAATGTTAAGGCTTAAATTACGTCGTTATTCGCGTTATATTAAACACTACACATCATTCAATGATAACCAACAGAAGACCTAGTTAACTATGAAGTCCATGGGAATCCGCGCACAGCAAAAAGAGAAAACTCGTCGCTCATTGATTGACGCTGCATTTAGTCAGCTGAGTGCAGATAGAAGTTACTCGAATTTAAGCTTACGAGAAGTCGCTCGTGAAGCGGGTATTGCACCTACCTCTTTTTATCGTCATTTTAAAGATATGGATGAGTTAGGCTTAACTATGGTTGATGAGGGCGGATTACTATTAAGACAGCTGATGCGACAAGCTCGTCAAAGAATAGTCAAAGAAGGCAGCGTGATCCGGACATCGGTAGAGACCTTTATGGAGTTTATCGAGAGTAATCCTAATGTTTTTCGCCTCTTATTACGTGAACGCTCTGGTACCTCATTTGAATTTAGAACTGCGGTAGCTCGAGAAATCCAACATTTTGCCGCAGAATTGACAGAATATTTAATTACCACTGGTATGAATAGAGAAGAGGCGATGACTCAAGCTGAGGCGTCGGTCACTCTTGTTTTTAGTTCTGGTGCTGAAGTATTAGATGTAGAAAAACATGAGCGAGAAGAGCTCGAAGAAAGATTGATTATGCAGTTGCGAATGATTGCCAAGGGCGCTTTTTGGTATCGCAAAGAACGTGAACGTAACCGATTAAAAGGCAGGATTGAATAATGTCGAATGAAAATAATGCTACAACTCGTAAGTCTGAAAAAAAAACGTTGGTATTAGCACTCATCGCGGGTGTATGTGGTGATGCTCTTTTGTCTTGGATGACAATGAGCGAAGTTTCGTTTTCTATTTTTCCACTAATTGCATTGGTACTATCTGTTCAGATGCTATACCAAGAGTATCTAAGCCGTCCTGTATCTGAAGATATTCCATTAGTTGGTTTGGCATGTTTCTTTGTCGGGATGTTTGGCCACTCCGCTTTCGTAAAAGCACAATATCCAGAAGCAGGCTCAAACTTTTTCTCGATTATGGTCATGCTTGTCCTGTTGGCTTGGGTCGGCAAGAAACTTGGCTTTATGGATCGTCCAACGGCTGAGTAAGTGATTTTTAAAATAAAAAACGAGCCGAAAGTGGCTCGTTTTTTTTGCTTTCAATTCTGTTCTACGCTTTGCGCTCTAGGAACACGCCTGCTTCCATGTGGTGCGTATATGGAAATTGGTCAAATAGAGCAAAGCGAGTCACGTTGTGAGTTTCACTTAAAATATCTAGGTTTTCTTGTAGTGTCTCAGGGTTGCAAGAGATGTACATGATTCGCTCGTAGCTTTGAACCATCTTACAGGTATCGACATCCATGCCAGAGCGAGGTGGATCAACAAAGATGGTGTTGCAGTTGTAGCTCTTTAAATCAACGTTAGCTTGCTTCAAGCGACGGAACTCACGTTTGCCTTCCATTGCTTCTGTGAAGTCTTCAGCAGACATTCGGATGATTTGCACGTTATCGATATGGTTTGCTTCAATATTGTATTGTGCAGATACAACCGATGGCTTTGCTAATTCAGTCGCTAATACACGGTCAAAGTTTTGAGCTAAAGCTAATGAGAAGTTACCGTTCCCACAATACAGCTCAAGTAAGTCACCACTGCTATCTTGAGTACAATCGATAGCCCATTCTAGCATTTTCGTTGCAACTACACCGTTGGGTTGAGTAAAGCTATTTTCGACTTGTTGGTAGATATAAGGCTTGCCGTTCACGTCCAGTTTCTCGATGACATAATCGCGGTCTAATACAATTTTCATCTTACGCGCACGGCCAATAATGTTTAGATTGAACCCTTCATCATTAAGTCGCTGTTTTAGAGCTTTGGCGTTCTCGATCCATGCTTCATCTAATTGGCGATGGTAAAGCAGAGAGACTAAGATCTCACCACTGAGTGTTGATAAGAAATCGACTTGGAATAATTTATGACGCAGTGTCTCACACTCTTTCATGGCATCAGTAAGCAGTGGCATTAAATCATTTATTAATCGACTTGCTGCTGGGAATTGATCGACGCGATATTTCTCTTTAGTCTCTTGATTGAACATGACGTAGTAGAGATCGTCACCTTCATGCCAGACGCGAAATTCTGCACGCATACGATAATGCTGCTCTGGAGATTCGAAGACTTCCAATTCAGGCACGTTGTATTGAGTAAACATTTGAGTAAGGCGTTCAACCTTCTCGGCCAATTGTTCTTGGTAGCGTTGCGGGTTTACATCTAGAGTCGCCATGTTCATGCCTTTTTGGTCGCGTGCATTTAAATCAGAGCGCAGATTTTATTCAATCCCTCGCGCTTGTCCAGTGCTGTTGTGTAATCCGTCTAAATTGTGTCCTAAAAACTATAGCTTATGCCTATCTTTAACTAGACAAACTATCAATAGCTTAATACTATCCTCGCGAGCTGGTGCTATTTTAGATGTATAGATGGCCGAAAAGGGAATCTGGTGCAAATCCAGAACTGACGCGCAGCGGTAAAAGAGAACGAGTATTTGTCAAACACTGCACATAGGTTTGTGTGGGAAGTTAAATATAAGGTGGCCTATTGGCTGTGCTCTTAAGTCCGAATACCTGCCAGCAGCTGAGTCATATCGGATGATTTAGTCGGAATTTACGCGATTTAGGAATACAAAATGAACAAATCCCTTTTAGCGATCGCTGTAGCATCGCTGCTTACCCCTATCTCTTATTTACATGCCCAAGAAGCCTCTGCTGATGAAACCATGGTGGTGACGGCTAATCGCTTTGAGCAGCCTCTAAATGAAGTTATTGCTTCAACTACTGTTATTACCAAACAAGAAATTGAAGAGTACCAAGCAAAGTCATTGGTTGATGTATTAAAACGAGTGCCTGGAATTGAGGTTTCTCAAACGGGTGGCCGTGGGCAAAGTGCCTCTATTTTTATGCGTGGCTACAATAGTGATCATGTCTTAGTCCTGGTTGATGGTGTAAGAATTGAAACGTCGGCAGGAAAAGTTAGCTTTAATCACTTCCCAATTGGCTTAATCGAGCGTGTAGAAATTATTAAAGGAGCTGGTGGCGCTTTGTATGGTTCTGATGCGATTGCTGGTGTCATCAATATCATCACAAGCACACAAGATGCTGGAGAAAGAACATCTGTAAATGTTGGCGCGGGTAGTGACAACCAGCGTGAAGCGAGCTTCTCGACAACAAAAAAAGTAGCGGCAAGCGGTACGCTTAAACTTGCTGGTGGTTTTGAAGAAACTGAAGGTTTTGATATTAAAGACCCTGCAACAGGGTTGGATTACGGATATGAAAGCAGCAATATCTTTGCTGGCTATTCCCATCAAATTTCAAAACAGTGGTTAGGTTCACTTTCTGTTCGTTGGTTTGATAGCTTGGCGGAGTACGATTCATCTGGGAAAAAATTTGGTTATACAGAAAACTTAAGTGTAACCGGAGAAGTGCAATATCAAGGTGATAAACTCAATTCCGTGTTTCGATTAAATCAACAGGCCATTGATTCTCTGGAATATACTTCTGCGGAAGGTAAAGATGGAGCGGGAACTAAGAAATTTATTGATCAAACCAGTGCTCAATTCCTCAATCTTTATGCAATAAACAATTTGGCTTCTCTTGGTGCTGGTGCGGATTGGAGACAAGAAAAGCTCAGCGATGATTCTGTTGGTTGGGGATTAGACCCACTAGTCGGGGAGACTCAAAATACGACTGGTGTTTATATTTCTGGTGATATTAAAGATGAACGCTTTCATGTAAACGCAAGCGTTCGTAATGATAAGCATGATAAATACGACAATTATACCACTTGGAGTCTAGGTGGAGCTTATAGTGTCGCTGAAAATCATCAAGTGCGAGCAAATATAGGTACGGCTTTTAAAGCGCCTAGCTATTCTGATTTATCAAGCAACCCAGATTTGAAAGCCGAAGAGTCTATCAATCGTGAAATTGGATATAGTGGCCAATTTGATCTCATTGATGTTGATGTCACTTATTATAACAATGAAGCCGACAATTTGATTATCTGGTACCAAGGAAGCCCATGGTATGCCGAAAATGTAGATGCGAAGCTGAAAGGTATCGAGATTTCAGCTGGATTTGATACCGGATTTATTCATCACACGATAGTTGCTGAATATAAAGATCATAAAGATTCTAGAGGCAACAAACTCGCTAAACGAGCAGATGAAAATTATAAATGGTTGCTAGATGCTTACTATGAAGATGTTGAGTTCAACTTAACTTACCTTTATACCGGTGAGCGATTGGGGAATCCTGATGAAACCAATATTTCCGGAAATATGCTGCCATCAGTTAGCCTTTGGGATGTGTCTGTTGGCTACTGGATCAGTCCTGAACTAGTTGTTCGCGGTAAAATTGATAATTTAACTGATGAAAAATACCAAACGTCGCTGGGCTATAATGCTCCAGAGCGTCGGTTCTTTACTAATTTAAGCTATCAATTCTAAATATCTAAACCGCCTTCGGGCGGTTTTTCATTAGGGATAATTATGAAAAAGAACGTTGTCATTAGTTGGTCATCAGGCAAGGACTCAACTTTAACTTTAGAGAGACTAATTGAAGATCCAGATTATGATGTGGTTGGCCTCTATACAACATATGTTGGAAACCAGGTTCCCTTTCAAGCAACACCAATCGCTGTCGTTGAGATGCAAGCCCATCTTATTGGTTTGCCTCTAATCTTAATAGAGCTGCCTGAAGTCTTTCCAAGTAATGAGGTATACCAATCAGCAATTGTTGATGGTTTAAAGCAAAGCTCATTAGACATTCAAGCCGTAGCGTTTGGGGATATGTTTTGTAACGGTATTGCCGAATACAGAAAAGAATATATTGAACCTGCTGGCTGGGAATGCGTTTTCCCACTGATGGGTACACCAAGCGAAGAACTTGCTGAAGAGATCATTCAACGTGGTATTCAAACATTTATCGTGACGGTCGATGGCCAGCATTTAGCGAATGATTGGTGTGGAAAAGCGTATACAAAGGAATTACTGAAGAACCTGCCAAGTTCGGTTGATCCATGTGGCGAAGATGGCGAATTCCACACGTTGGTGACGAACGCTCCTTGCTTTAAAGGGAGCATTGATATTGTGCTACAAAATATCGATAGTGAAGGGCGTTTTAGTCATCAAAAATATTTAGCAACCTTGAACGAAAATTCGAGGTGATTGCCAAAATATTAGGAGCGAGTATTATTGCTGCGTATTTTTCTCGAGGCTGAAGCGTGTCTAAACAAAGTAAACGAGTGCTGGTTTTTGATTCGGGTGTTGGTGGCTTATCTGTATATCAAGAAATCAAATGCCTCTTACCTCAACTTGATTACATCTATATTTTTGATAACGAAGCTTACCCATACGGTGAGCTCGAACAAAGTGTATTAATACAGAGAGTCAAAGCTCTTGTGCTTGATTTTGTAGCCAAGCATGAGGTTGACCTTGTTGTTATTGCTTGTAACACGGCCAGTACAATAGTACTTCCGACTCTTAGAGAAGAGTTAACTATACCGATTGTCGGTGTGGTTCCTGCCATTAAACCTGCATCATTGCTATCAACCAAAGCCGTGGGACTTATCGCTACACCAGCAACTGTCACTCGAGAGTACACACATGATCTCATTAAGAGCTTCTCTCTAGATAAAAACGTAAAACTCCTTGGCTCTACAAGATTAGTTGATATGGGAGAAGAAAAGCTAAGAGGCGAAAGTGTCAATATCGATGAACTTGCGACGATTTTATCGCCTTTAGTTAATCATATTGATGTTGCGGTTTTGGGATGTACTCATTTCCCTCTAATTAGAGATGAGATTCAACAAGTGCTAGGGTCGAATGTTGTATTAATCGATTCAGGAAAAGCAATTGCGCGGAGAGTTGAAGAGTTGCTCGAACTCACCGAGATAAAAGAGAAAAGTCAGGTAGGAATGAATCAAATTTTTTGTAGTGCGCCTCCTATAAAAGAGGACGCACTAAATATTATATTGAATCAGCTAGGTTTTATTCCTGTTCAGCTTCATCAATTTCAGGATGTTTAGGGTCATTTGCAATACGTACCTTCAGAGTTCGCTGCATATAATCCTTATCATTTAATGCTGAAATAGCCGTTTGCACATCATTGCTTGCCATAACAACAAAACCAAACCCTCTACGTTTACCAGTACGCTTATCTTTCATTAGGCGTACAGCAAACACTTCACCCTGCTCAGAGAACAATTCGCGAACATGAGATTCGTTGGCTTTATAAGGCAAGTTACCTACATAAAGTGTTTTAGTTGATGGGTTTTGTTCAGGCTCACTTGCCGACTTGGTGCTTGAAAGATTAAGAATAAAAGCGGAAGCCAAAACACCGATAACAAAAGTTAGCGCAGGGGAAATAGCAACCTGCGAGAATACAATGCCGCCTAGAACAACTAGAGCGACGATTAACAAGATAGATTTTTTTGAGTTCATATATGAATACTACATTTTAAGTAACGAAATAGACGCATCTACTATTAACATAATAGATACATGAATCTTACGTACATGCTTGACGTTTTTCCAACCCATTGCTGTGATGCGTTTCAAATGTTGAAATTTTATTCGATAAACAATGGATTGTTTGTATTTTAAACGAACAGAAATTTATTGCAAAAAAGTACTTGTCATAAATTCATTCATCTCTATAATGCCGCCTCACTGACACGGAACGAGACGCAAGTCACGATTCGAAATCAGAAGAGAAAATAAGTTTTTTTAAAAACATATTGACTCTTAAATTGGGAAGCGTATTATTCGCACCCCTAGCGACATGCCGAAAGGCAAGCTAGAAAAGCTCTTTAACAATTTAGACCTATCAATCTGTGTGGGCACTCGTTGATGATAATCACTAGTTTCGTACTGTTTGTTTTC
>NZ_SYUT01000044.1:0-1989 GCF_005146325.1 Vibrio genomosp. F6
GTTATATGCTGGATTGCTTAAGCTCTAACCCTCCACTTGGGCTTGTTAATGCTGCTGCTAGATTTAAAAAGAAGAATAAAAAGAATAAAAAATAAGAGGGCTTTCGCCCTCGTCATATTTTAAATTTGATTTGTCATTTTTGCTTTATGATTGTAATGAATTCAACATATTGCAGTAACTATTCACTTCTTGAATCATGTTGAATTGATCTTCTAGTAGTCGGTTATATGCTTCTTTGTTTACGTACTCTTGCGGCATTCCACTTAAGCATGTTGCTAGGGTTTCTAGATCATCTATTAGCTTTTTAAGTCCATTAATAGAATAATTGTTGTTAGTCATAATTAACTCTCTGTTAGTTGATTGTGGTTAGTTAGCAAAGCGGAATGCCCTCCGCCTTGTTAACGCTATAAGTTTTTGTATTTTATTAATATATTCATTCTTTGATGGTTACTTCCTTTAAATACAACATCAGGGTTTAGTATGTATACGCCTTGTTGTTCCATTCTTATTACGTCTGCTTTTGTTAGTATTTTTATCACATCCGCCACGGTTTGCAGCGAGACTCCGCATGATTCTGATACTTTTCTTTGTGTGGCTATTATTCTGTTTTTATTGTCTTTATTCTCTAAAAGCCATGTGACTACTTTTATTTTTTTACTTCCTAGGCAATCTAGCGCTTGTAAAATATGACTGAACCATATTTTTTCAAAATTAAAGTCGGTTGCTTTTGATTCTATAACGTTCATTTCGACTAGTTCACCAGTCGATTGGTTTAGGTACGTTTCCTTTCCTACAACTCTTGTTTTATCTGTACTGGTCTTCATGCCTATGATTCTTTGTTCTATTTAAGTTGGAACAACTCTATAGCACTAAAACACCTTCGTCAATGTACTTGTTCTATTTTTTTCAGAACAAGTGTACTAGGATTCTAGAACAAGTGTACTAGGATTCTAGAACAAGCCTTTTTTGTTTTCACCTTTAATTACATGCACTTACGTGAACTTCCTAAAAACTTTGCTCTTATTCTGTATTTAGTCGTGAGATTGCAGAGTCTCATCAGCTATGAGACTTGCTCTTTTTTTTGCTTTTGAGTGGCCGTGCCTAGGTTTTAGTTTTGTGTTCATTCCGCTTGCTCGCCCTTCGACTAGCTCCGCTAGCTACGGGACTGTGCCGAGCGGTGTAGTCTAAATGCTCTCAATTTGATTTTAAGCGTGTTTATTTCGTTCTTATCGGCTTACCTGTGCTTATTAGGTTAAATGCTCTTAGGTGGCTTTCTAGGTGCGTTAATCTTTATGCTGCTGCATATATGATCACCTTTTAGATTTCGCAGTTGTCTATCCGTCCCAAATAGCGAAAAAAGCGGGGTTATATTATCGATGTAATGAAAGTTCAAAGAAATAAACCTTCCTGCCTGCTAGACGCTTTGATTTTATTTTCTAATGCTCGAGCTGAGGGAGTTTGAGGAGGTGCGAAGACTGAGCAAACGACGATAACGAGTGGCGCGTAGGTTCGCGGAAAGGGGCCCCGTTTCGCCGGGGAGAGGGACCGCGAACCGTGGACGCCCCCGTTTAGTATTACGGGGGTACTTTTACACAACTCCACTATTTCATATAGCTGCAATCCTTTGTCTTTATTGGCTTGATGCTTTATTTGTTTTTTTATTTTTAGGTTGCGGTTTTTTCTCAAACGCGTACCCATATTATTCAACTTGAAAGCTGTACACCTTTCAAATTATCACTATCTCCCCTCTGTTTGAATTCTGTACACTTTTCAAAAAAGCTGCTATTTTGGTTTTTTGAATTTTGTACACTTTTCAAGGGGTGTTTATGGCTAGTGGTGGATCTCGTCCAGGTTCAGGACGGAAAAAAGGCATTACAACTAAACCAGTAAGGGTTCCTTCTGATATTTATTATTTTGTTAAAATTCTATCAAAGGCTGTTCGTGAGTCCCCTCAAGATTATGATTATCTTTTTGATTCAGATAGGGCGT
>NZ_SYUT01000045.1:0-76943 GCF_005146325.1 Vibrio genomosp. F6
CACACTAAATTCTTTGCTTTCTTACTGATGTTTCTTGTTACTGCAATTGACACCAATAATATAAATCATGGTGCCTCGAGGCGGAATCGAACCACCGACACGAGGATTTTCAATCCTCTGCTCTACCGACTGAGCTATCCGGGCAACGGGGCGCTATTAAACTGATTTTCTGCCTTACCGTCAATAACTTTTTTAAAATAAATCGAAATTAGTTGTTGTTCGCTCTCTTTTTAAGCGAGTGTGCTATTTAGGTTCCACCAGAGTTAAATTCTTTCTTGTATTTCGTTACTTTTTCTAAGTACCTGCGTGATTCTTTGTTTGGATGCTTTTTGGTTAACGCCCAGTAAACTTGATTAGGTTGCAGTGAATTGAGATCGTTCATCGCTCGTTTTCTGTTTTTGCTGAACGTATTGAGAACGCCACCGGTTCCACCGTTGTAAGCTGAGATCATGCTGTACTCTAAAGAGATGGGATGATTAACACTCTTAAGGTAACGGTTTTTTAGGATATAAAAATACGCGGTTCCAGTATCAATATTGGTCTCTGGGTTAAATAAATACTCAGGTGAAGGTTGGCCTGATTTATTTTTGACCAGCTTAAATACATCTCTGCCTGCCGTTTTGGGTACCACTTGCATAAGACCATACGCATTAGCCCAGCTAACCGCATAGGGGTTGAAGCTGCTTTCTGTTTTTATAATGGCGTAAATCAAATCTTCTGGAATGTCATATTTTCTAGAGGCGCGACGGACAATATCTGCGTATTTGTAGCTTCTCTTATCTGCGTGATCAGCCACCATTGGGATTTCAACATAGTAAGCTTTTTTGAAATCGACGTTTTTTACTTTGAGGTTATTGGCAATAAGGTAATCAGCATATTTGTTGGCTCGCCATGACCATTGAATAGGTTTTTTTTCTTGATCGACAACCTGCTTATAAAGAAAAGGTTGCCCCTCTAGCTTGATGCTTTTCGATGAAAACAGGTCTACATTAGCGGGATCATCAGGTGTGAGAAGAGTGGTAACAATCGCATTTTTTAGGTGTTGTTTCGGATCGGTAGGCGAAACCGTTTCAACAATAATTTGACCTTTGCTGAAATTAACCTCTGATCGACTGAGGTAATTGTCTATATATTTTACATAGTTACTTTTTCCAGCGATCTTTATCCCTTTACTTCCCCAGCGTTTTTCTATGTTACCTGAGAAGCTGTTGATCAGAGCATCTAGTGCTCCAGTATCTTTCTCAAATTGACCTGGTAATTCAGCAAGGTTGCCTGCAAAACGGTTAGTGGGTTCATAATTGACATCATATAAACCTTCGATGAATTCTCGGCTGCAACCAACAAGTGACATTGAAATAAAGAAATAGACTAGCTTTTTCATACGCTCCTCAAATAAAAATGACACCATGCCATAGCGTGAAAACTAGGCAATGATGTCATTATTCACATCAGATAGAAACTGAATTACTCACTCGGTGGAGTATAACCTTCGATTACGACTTCTTTTCCTTCAAAGAGAAAGTTAACCATTTCAGTTTCAAGAAGTTTTCGATGTTCAGGATCCATCATATTGAGTTTCTTTTCATTAATCAGCATCGTTTGCTTACTCTGCCATTGCGCCCAAGCTTCTTTTGAAATGCTGTCAAAAATGCGTTTACCTAAGTCGCCAGGGTAAAGTTGAAAATCCAACCCGTCAGCTTCTTTGTTTAGTCGAGCACAAAATACAGTGCGGCTCATGGTGACTCCTTAATTTATTGATGGGTATTTAATTCAAAAGGTAGGCTTTCTAATAACTGCTTTACGGGAGCGGCTAAGCCAATTTCTTCAGGTTGAGACAAGTTATACCAGAGACCTTTAGTCCCTTCCATTATCAAATTTGGTTGTTTATCTAATTTTACTAATACAGGCGTGATATCTAAGTGGTAGTGGCTGAACGTATGTCTAAACGCAATCATTGTCTTGACCGAATCGGTTTCATTGTCTTTGATTGAGCGAAGATCTAACTGATGTTCGATCTCCGCGTTTTCATTTTGAGGGAAACAGAACAGTCCTCCCCAGATACCAGTTTGAGGGCGTTGTTCGAGCCATACTTGATTGTCGTGGTATAGAATCACAAACCATGTTTCTTTTATTGGCTTTTCTTTCTTAGGCTTCTTGCCTGGGAAATCGAGCTGTCTATCGAGTTTCTTAGCTTCACACATGCTTTCAATTGGGCACAACGTACATTTAGGCTTGCTACGAGTACAAACTATCGCCCCCATGTCCATCATCGCTTGGTTGTACTTATCAACGTCTTTGCTTGGAGTATGTGCCTCAGCGTATTCCCAAAGCTGGCTCTCGACTCTCTTTTGCCCGGGCCAACCTTCTACTGCGAAGCTTCTCGCCAAGGTGCGCTTGACGTTGCCATCAAGGATCGCATGGGGGAGTTTATGAACCGAAGACAGCACGGCAGCGGCAGTAGATCGTCCAATGCCTGGTAGCGCGTTCATCTCTTCGATAGAAAGCGGAAATTCACCACTATATTGCTCGGCAACAATCTTGGCAGCCTTATGCAAGTTTCGAGCTCGAGCGTAATAGCCCAACCCAGTCCATAAATGCAACACTTCATCTTGTTCAGCATTGGCTAAATCAATGACCGTCGGAAAACGTTCAAGGAAACGCTCATAATAGGGGATAACCGTTGTTACTTGGGTTTGTTGGAGCATGATCTCCGATAGCCAAACGGTGTAAGCGGTTTTATTTTGTTGCCATGGAAGGTTCTTCCTACCGTAGGCGTCATACCATTTCAAAATGGCGTTTGCGAATGGGGTCACGACAAGCTCGATGTTTTACTTTTATTAGGTCTAAAATTGCACCACAATTAACACTGGATGTAAAACAGACAAATTGTATGGGTATTTATCGATAGAAAGACTTGCACCAGAGGCAATTCTTTGGATAATCCCCGCTTTGATTAATCAATGTGCAGGCAAAAACCAATGAGTGAAGTGACCACTAACGAATATACTGAAGATGGCAAACTGGTTCGAAAGATCCGTAGTTTTGTTCGTCGCGAAGGCCGCTTAACAAAAGGCCAAGAGAACGCGATGAATGAATGTTGGCCAACAATGGGTATCGATTACAACCCAGAACTTCTTAACTGGAAAGAAGTATTTGGCAACGATAACCCAGTTGTACTAGAGATTGGCTTCGGTATGGGTGCATCACTGGTTGAAATGGCAAAGAACGCGCCTGAGAAAAACTTCTTGGGTATCGAAGTCCATAGCCCGGGTGTTGGTGCATGTTTAGGTACTGCTCGTGATGCGGGTGTCACCAATTTACGCGTAATGTGTCACGATGCTGTCGAAGTATTTGAACACATGATCCCAGATAGCAGCCTGCATACCCTGCAACTGTTTTTCCCTGACCCATGGCACAAAGCTCGTCACCATAAGCGTCGTATCGTTAAGGCCGAGTTTGCAGAGATGGTTCGCGGTAAGCTGCAACTTGATACTGGTATTTTCCATATGGCGACAGACTGGGAAAATTACGCAGAACACATGATTGAAGTGATGAACGTAGCTCCAGGTTTTGAGAACATCGCGGAAGATGGTGATTACATTCCTCGCCCTGACGAACGTCCTTTAACTAAATTTGAAGCACGCGGTCACAGACTTGGCCACGGTGTTTGGGATATTAAATACAAGCGCGTAAAGTAGCGCCATCGAGTCATCAATACTCGGGCTTGTAGTCCAGAATTAGAAAGCCAACATGGTTGAATATGTTGGCTTTTTTGCCCTTTGAACTCTACAAATTAATAAAAATAATAGGTCGAAGATGAAGCCGACAGAACAATTGTTGACGGATATTCTAGAAGAAGTTCGTCCATTGATTGGCAAAGGGAAAGTTGCTGATTATATTCCTGCTCTTGCAAAAGTATCGAACCAGAAACTGGCAATGGCGGTCTATACCAATGATGGTGAAGTGATTAAGTCTGGTGATGCTGATGAAGCTTTTTCGATTCAATCTATTTCGAAAGCACTTAGCTTAACGCTGGCGATGGTGCTTTATAAGCCAGAAGAGATCTGGGATCGTGTTGGAAAGGAGCCTTCTGGTCAGGCGTTCAATTCGATGATCCAGCTTGAGATGGAGCAAGGTATTCCTCGTAACCCATTTATTAATGCAGGTGCTATCGTGGTGGCAGACTTGCTCAGCAGTCGCCTATCTGCTCCGAGACAACGTTTATTAGAGTTTGCACGTCAACTGTCAGGTGATACTCATATTGTCTATGACAAGGTCGTAGCGGCTTCAGAAATGATGCATAGCGATAGAAATGCAGCCATCGCTTACTTAATGCGTGCTTTTGGTAATTTTGATAATGACGTCATTCCTGTGTTGAATAACTATTTTCATGCTTGTGCGCTCAAAATGAGTTGTGTGGATTTGGCCAAAACCTTCAGTTATCTAGCCAATAAAGGTGTTTCGGTACAAACAGGCAAACAGATTGTTACGCCAACGCAGACCAAACAGTTAAATGCGCTTTTAGCCACCTGTGGGCTTTATGATGGCGCAGGGGAGTTTGCATATCGAGTTGGTATGCCAGGGAAGTCAGGTGTTGGTGGGGGAATTATTGCGATCGTTCCAGGAGAGATGACCATTGCTGTCTGGTCTCCAGAGCTCGATCTGTCAGGAAACTCTTTGGCTGGCACTCAAGCATTAGAGCTATTTTCTGAAAAAATTGGGCGTTCGATTTTTTAATGTTAGTAGAGATGTTCCCTAGCAAAACCAAAAGAGAACAAGGTACTTATTTCATTTAGAAAGAGTACCTTGAATCAAATCGTCTCTTAATACTTACTCTTCTGCCATAAAAGCTTCTAGAAGGTCGTTAAGGAATAATTTGCCTTTTTCAGTGATCTGCCAATGAGTCTCTGATTGGTTCAAATACTCTTTATCAAGCGCCCAATCAATGGTTGATTGAATGGTGGCGAAACTTAGTCCTGTTGTATCAATGAAATCTTGTTTAGGGCAAGCTTCGAGCAACCTAAAGCGGTTCATGAAAAATTCAAATGGTCGATCTTCCTTGGGTACTTCAAATTCGTCTGATAGATATGGCTTTACCATGTTCTGATAAGCGGCTAAGTAGCCTCTAGGGTGCTTAACTTTGGTGGTACGAGTAATGCGCCCATCTGCAAAACTCAGTTTACCATGAGAGCCACAGCCAATACCTAGGTAGTCACCAAAGCGCCAATAGTTGAGGTTATGTTGACACTGGTATCCCGGTTTGCTGTAGCCGGAGATCTCATATTGCACATAGCCCGCATCATTGAGTTTTTGATGTCCACGTTCGAAGATATCCCACAAATCATCATCATCCGGTAGAGTCGGTGGCTTAAAGTGGAACATCGTATTCGGTTCAATGGTGAGTTGATACCAAGATAAATGCGGCGGATTAAGTTCTATGGCTTTGTCGAGATCTAGGAGCGCTTGCTCAATAGTTTGATTGGGTAAACCGTGCATCAAATCGAGATTAAAGCTCTTCAAACCAATCTTATGTGCTAGATGAGCGGCATTGATTGCTTCATCTTTTCCGTGAATTCGACCTAAACGTTCTAGTTTCTCTTGCTCAAAGCTCTGTACCCCAATGGAGATGCGCGTAACGCCTGCTTTCTCATAACCAGCAAATCGATCTGCTTCAATAGTCCCCGGGTTGGCTTCCATTGTAATTTCAATATCAGATTTAAAGGTAATGCGCTGTTCTATGCCTTGTAACAAGCGCTGAATCTCTTCTGGCGATATGAGACTTGGAGTCCCTCCGCCAATAAAAATGGAGTGCAGAGGGCGTGGGTTGTCGTTGAGTTGATAGCGGTTGATGTCGGTATCGAGATCTTCTAGCAACGCATCAATGTATTCACGTTCAGGAATTTTTGATTTCAATGCATGCGAATTAAAGTCACAGTAAGGGCATTTTTGAACGCACCATGGGATGTGAACATAAAGACTTAATGCTGGTGGAATCAAAACCGCCGAATTGGAATCTATTGCCGCTGGGTTGGTCATTATTGATTTTTCTCTAATGCTGAGAATAAAGTTTTCAATGCTTTACCACGATGCGAAAGTTGCTTCTTACGTGTTGATTCTAGCTCGGCAGATGCGCATTGATCTTCTGGTACCCAGAAAATAGGGTCATAACCAAAGCCATTTTCACCGTGAGCTTCTTCAAGAATACTTCCTTCCCATTTGCCGTGACAAACAATCGGGGTTGGATCGTTTTCATGGCGCATCAGAACGAGTACACAGTGAAAGCGTGCGCTACGTTGCTCAGTTGGAACGCCTTTCATCTCATTAAGTAGCTTTTCAAGGTTCTGTTGATCCGTTGCGTTCTCGCCAGCAAAACGAGCTGAATAGATGCCTGGCGCACCTTTCAAGAAATCGACCTCTAAACCTGAGTCATCAGCAATCGCAGGTAGGCCCGTTGCCTTTGCTGCATGGCGAGCTTTGATGATGGCATTCTCAATAAATGTCGTGCCAGTTTCTTCGGCTTCTGAAACGTTGAATTCGCTTTGTGAGAAAACCTCAAAGCCAAATTCAGACAGAAGATCTGCCATTTCACGTACCTTGCCTTGATTTCCAGTCGCTAATACTAATTTTTTCATAATGTTTTTCGTCTGTGTATTCGATAAAAATTGAAGGTTTACTCTTCAACGTAAAATTTTTGGCTGAAACGTAAAGGGCCAGAACCCACGTTTCCAGCGTCAATATCAATCGTAAAGGTTAGATTATCTTCATGAGATATCGGAAACTCTGCAAGGTAATAAATAGCGTTACCCTCTTTGATTTCTTTAAATGATAGCGTCTTGATTTGCCCGATTAGGTTTTTGACCGAACCGCTCACTTTTGCCTGAGTCGCTGGCTTGCCAAGGGATGATTTGTCGAGCACGCTAATGTTTAAGATTGCAGAGTATCCATTACGCTTTAGCTCATAACTGCGAGCTACTTTTGGCGTTAAAAATGTCGAGTTGAATGCGACATAATGCACTTCCGCATCTTTAATGTTTTTGAATTGCCCAGCCCAACTTGGAAAGGCGAGTAGGCTTAAAAGGGCTACCGTGATCCATTTGCTCATGATGTTCTCCTTACTCATTATTTGCTCTGAATAAAATGATAAAAAGCCATCATAGGATGGCTTGAATATCAGTAGGTATTTGGCTTGGTTCGCATATTCGTATCTGCTTGTGCCGTCCTAACTCGCCTTTCTCTATGACAACTAAGCCTTTGGCTACTTTGAATTGCTTTGCAAGATATTTTGTCAGGTGGGCGTTGGCTTTACCATCCACAGGCGGAGCGGTGATCGCTATCTTTAGCTCCTCGCCATGTAACCCAACAATTTTATCTCTACTTGCTTTAGGCTGGATATAGAGCCGTAGCAAAATATCCTGCCCATCTTTCCAAGCCGCTAATGACATTATAGTTGGAACCAGACAGGGCCGATAATGTCGCCCATTAAGAAGTTAGCAAACTGAAGGCCAATAAATAGCACAAGCACGCTAAGATCAAATCCACCCATAGCCGGTAAAATACGGCGAATTGGCGCTAGCATTGGTTCTGTTAATTGATGGAATACATACTCTATTGGGCTACGACCTTGGCTTACCCAGCTTAATATTGCGCGGATAAGTAGAACCCAGAAAATCAGACCACCTGCCGCTTTCAATAGTGATAATAAACCTAAGAATAGAAAGTCGAGACTAAAACTAAACGCACCGTTAGACGCGATTAATACGAGTGCGACAAACTTAATTACACACAATACATAAGCAAAGATGACTGTAGCTAAATCAAGGCTACCAATAGATGGAATAACGCGTCTTAATGGAGCAACGATCGGTTGAGTCGCTTTCACGATAAATTGCGAAAATGGGTTATAGAAATCCGCCCGCGATGCTTGTAACCAAATACGTAAAATCACCACCATGATGTATAAATCAAAAACGGTTGATATTAGAAAACTCATTGAATTCATAAATAGCCCTTAAAACAGATAACTCGTAAAGATACGAGATTGATTAAAACAGTTTTTCCATCTCTTCAGCTCTAGATACTGCGGCTTGCATTGCTTTGGCGACCGTATCTGAAAGTTGATGTTCGTTAAATGTACGTAGTGCCTCGGCCGTGGTTCCGCCTTTTGATGTCACTTGTTCTCTTAGTGTAGAGAGTTCCGTTTCAGGATTCGCGACAACCATTTCAGCGGCACCTAAAGCCGACTGTTGGACTAAGAGTCTGGCGGTTTCTTTATCAAACCCTTGCTCAATCGCTTCAGCTTGCATTGCTTCCATAAAGAGGAAGAAATAGGCGGGAGCACTGCCAGCAGCGGCAATGATATTGTTGATACCTGATTCCTGCTCTACCCAGCATACCTCACCAACGGCACTCATTAGATCTGAAGCAAACATTTTATTTGATTCATCCACGTTGTTAGAGGCATATAAACCACTCATGCCTTTGCCGAGCAGTGATGGTGTATTTGGCATCACTCGTACAAGGTTTAGTTCCGTTGCAAGCATCTCATTGAGTCTTGTCGCTGAAATACCAGCAGCGATAGAAATCACCAGTTTATTACCATAATTGATCGGTTGAAGTGGTTTGCATACTTCTTCCATCATCTGTGGTTTTACTGATAATACGACAACATCAGCTTGAGAGGCGGCTGCAAAGTTGTCGTCTGTGGTTAGGATTTTGTAATCTTGCTCTAGCGGTTTTCGTCTGGTTTCAGACGGTGCTGTCGCGGTAATATGATCGGCAGGGTAGCCACTTGCTACTAATCCAGCAATGATTGAGCGAGCCATATTACCAGCTCCGATAAATGCAATTTTCTTATGATCCATCTATTAAAATCCTAATGTTATATCGTGCAAGCTTAGCGGTAGTCACGAGCGCCAAATAATGCGGTGCCAATTCTTACCATTGTGCTGCCTGCTTCAATGGCGGCGTCCATATCTCCGCTCATACCCATAGAGAGTGTATCTAAGCCGGAATACTGCTCTGCCAACTTATCGTTAATTTGTGTGAGTTGATTAAATGCAGCCAGTTGAGATTGGTGATCGGTCACATTGGCAGGAATTGACATCAACCCTCTTAACGTGAGGTTTGGCAAAGAAGAAATCAACTCCGCGATCTCAAATATTTCTTGCTCTGATGCGCCTGATTTAGATGCTTCACCACTGGTGTTCACTTGAATTAGCACTTGCAGTGGTGGTAAATCTTCTGGGCGCTGATCGCTCAACCTCTGGGCTATTTTTGCGCGAGATACGGTGTGAACCCAGTGAAAGTTTTCTGCAATTGGTTTGGTTTTATTGGACTGGATTGGACCAATAAAGTGCCATTCAAAATTTAAATTAGAATGTTGTTCGGAAAAATGTTTTACTTTATCAACACCTTCTTGCACATAGTTTTCACCAAACCGGACTTGTCCCGCTTGCGCAGCCTCGAGGATTGCCTCTAATGGTTTAGTCTTACTTACGGCTAAAAGTTGCACAGACTCTGGAGCTCGTCCACACTTTTGCTCACAGCTTCGAATCTGTGAGGTGATATGTTTAATGTTTTGTTGAATACTATTCATAGTCGACTTTACTAAGGAAAATAAATGGATATCTCTGAATTACTGGATTTTAGTGTAAAGCATAACGCATCAGATCTACATCTTTCTGCAGGTGTTCCTCCTATGGTACGTATAGATGGCGAAGTAAGAAAGCTTGGAGTGCCAGCTTTTAGCCATGCAGATGTACATCGTTTGGTTTTTGAGATCATGAACGATGCTCAACGTAGCGAATATGAAGAAAAGCTGGAGGTCGATTTCTCATTTGAACTTCCTCAAGTTGGACGTTTTCGTGTGAATGCTTTCAATCAAGCACGCGGCTGCGCAGCTGTATTTCGTACTATTCCAGTGGAGATCCCAACATTAGAGCAGTTGGATGCACCGGAAATATTTGAAAAAATAGCTAATTATGAGAAAGGTTTAGTTTTGGTTACTGGGCCTACTGGTTCTGGTAAATCGACAACCTTGGCGGCCATGGTCGATTATGTGAATCGTCATCATAATAAGCACATATTAACCATTGAAGATCCGATTGAGTTTGTTCACACCAATAACAAAAGCTTAGTGAACCAGCGTGAGGTCCACCGTGATACCCACAGTTTTAAAAATGCCTTACGTTCAGCTTTGCGTGAAGACCCTGATGTGATCTTAGTGGGGGAGTTGCGAGACCAAGAGACGATTAGCTTAGCGTTAACCGCAGCCGAAACAGGACACTTAGTTTTTGGTACGTTGCACACCAGCTCTGCGGCGAAAACCATTGACCGTATTATTGATGTCTTCCCAGGCAGTGATAAAGATATGGTTCGTTCAATGATGTCCGAGTCATTACGTGCGGTTATTGCGCAAAAACTGTTAAAACGCATTGGTGGTGGGCGAGTTGCGTGCCATGAAATTATGATGGCAACCCCTGCAATTCGTAACTTGATCCGTGAAGATAAAGTTGCGCAAATGTACTCTATCATTCAAACCGGCGCCGCTCATGGCATGCAAACCATGGAGCAAAATTCG
The DNA here is from genome assembly GCF_005146325.1 of Vibrio genomosp. F6. Taxonomy (NCBI): domain Bacteria; kingdom Pseudomonadati; phylum Pseudomonadota; class Gammaproteobacteria; order Vibrionales; family Vibrionaceae; genus Vibrio; species Vibrio genomosp. F6. The sequence goes on from NZ_SYUT01000045.1 coordinate 10,580, forward strand.
AAACAGCTCATTGCTCAAGGTTTGGTTGAGTTAGAAGAAGTGCAGAAAAAAATTGAAATAGAAACCTCACTGTTTTAAATAATTGACCTCCCCATTTAGCGTTAGAAGAGACGAGTATAATCATGGAATTAAATCAAATCCTCGCGGGGATGAATGAAGAAAAAGCATCGGATCTTTATATTACTGTCGGTGCTCCTATTCTCTTTCGTATTGATGGGGAGCTAAGACCACAAGGTGAAAAGCTATCAGAAGATCAGGTAACAAGCTTACTTGATGCGATGATGGATGCCGATCGTCAGAATGAGTTTCGCCAATCCCGTGAATCAAATTTTGCGATTATGAGAGATTTTGGGCGTTTTCGTGTGAGTGCTTTTTTCCAGCGAGAACTGCCAGGCGCGGTGATTCGCCGTATTGAAACGGTGATCCCGACGTTTGAGCAATTGAAATTGCCCGTGGTATTACAAGACCTTGCGATTGCAAAACGTGGATTAGTGCTGGTGGTTGGTGCGACTGGTTCGGGTAAATCGACATCAATGGCCGCGATGACAGGCTATCGCAATAGCAATCGGTCGGGTCATATTTTGACGGTAGAAGATCCGATTGAATTCGTGCATGAACATCAGCGTTGTATTGTGACCCAGCGTGAAGTCGGTTTAGACACGGATAGCTATGAAGTGGCGTTGAAAAACTCACTGCGTCAGGCTCCAGATATGATCCTAATTGGTGAAATTCGTAACCGAGAAACCATGGAATACGCGATGACGTTTGCTGAAACCGGGCATCTTTGTATGGCGACTCTGCACGCGAATAACGCTAACCAAGCCTTAGAACGCATTTTGCACTTAATACCGAAAGAGCAAAAAGAGCAGTTCCTATTCGATCTTTCTATGAACTTAAAAGGCATTGTGGCTCAGCAATTGATTCGTGATAAAAACGGAAAAGGTCGTCATGGGGTATTTGAGATCTTGCTTAATAGTCCAAGGATCTCAGATTTGATCCGTCGAGGTGAGCTACATGAGTTAAAAGCGACAATGGCGAAATCACAAGAGATCGGAATGCAGACTTTTGATCAATCACTTTATAAGTTGGTCGTGGAAGGTAAGATCAATGAAGAAGATGCACTTCATAGCGCTGATTCAGCGAACGACCTACGTTTAATGCTGAAAACACAGTCCAAAACAGATTCTGACAGTGGCAGCTTAAGTGGCATAAAAATCGAAATGGATTAATGGTTAAGGCCGGGGATTTGCTGTAGTCATTGAATTCAATTAAATAAGTTCTAGTGGGGAAATCCGCTAGAACTTATTTTTTATTGATGAGTTTTATCCAAAGAGTGAGGGTTACTCACCCCATTGAGCTTCAAACCAACTCTCTAGAATAACAACCGCAGATTGGCAGTCGATATTGCCTTTGCTTAACGCTTTGTATCCACCCATCTCAAATAGTTCTTCACGAGCTGTCGTGGTTGAAAGTCGTTCATCATGCAGTTCGACTGTATAACCGAACCTGCCATGAATTCGATTGGCAAATTTCTTCGCTCTAGCGGTGATCACTTCGAGGTCTTTGCCATTTAAATCAGTCGGAAGCCCGACCACGATAAGATCTGGTTGCCACTCTTTCAGCATTTTTTCGATATCATCCCAGTTAGGGATACCATCTTTAGCTTTAAAGGCTTTTAATGGGTTTGCGGTGCCTGTAATTTCTTGTCCAATGGCACTACCAATGCTTTTTGTGCCGTAATCGAAAGCGATAATTGAACGTGATTTTGTGTTGCTCATGCGTGTCCTGCTTGGGATGACAGTTGAGCAGCATCAATGCCGAGCATTTGCACTGCTTTTTGCCATCGTTCGTTAATAGGTGTTTCAAAAATGACGCTTGGATCGGCTTCAATAGTTAGCCATGAATTATCCGCAAGTTCGACTTCTAATTGACCCGGTTCCCAACCTGAGTAGCCCAAAGCAACTAAGTAGTTATTTGGCTCAGCTTCGGTTCCCAATACATTAAGAATGTCTTTAGAAGTTGTGACCGAGATTTTCTCCGTCATTTGAATGCTTGATTCATAGCTATCTTTGGGTTCGTGTAAAATAAACCCGCGATCTTCAGATACTGGCCCACCATTAAGTACTGGTTTCTCTAAACTCTCTACGTTTAATTGTGGGTGGATGTTATCCACATCAACTTGTTTCAACATTTTCCCTACAGTGACATCGATAGGAGCATTAATGATTAACCCCATTGCTCCCTCTTCATTATGTTCGCACAAGTAGATCACCGTACGTTTAAAGTAGGGGTCTTGCATTCCGGGCATTGCCACAAGAAAGTGATTGGTTAGGTCCATAACGATTCCTGTATCAAAGGGAAGAGAGTTAGGCAGTATATGTACTGCCTAAATTGAGTTATGCGTTAATTCGGCGTTCAATGGCATCCATTAATTTACCTGTAATTGAGATATCAAAAGCGGCTTCGATCTCTTTAATACAAGTAGGACTTGTGACATTAATTTCAGTCAATTTATCGCCAATAACATCTAAGCCAACAAAAATTAAGCCTTTCTCTTTTAACGTTGGAGCGACTGCTTGTGCAATCTTAAGGTCGGTTTCACTCAGTGGGCGTGCTTCACCTCTACCGCCTGCTGCTAAATTCCCACGAGTTTCCCCTTTAGCTGGAATTCTTGCTAAGCAGTATGGCATAGGCTCACCATCGACGACTAAAATACGCTTATCACCGTTGCTGATATCAGGAACAAAGGTTTGCGCCATGCAGTAGTTTTGTCCATGGTTCGTCAGTGTTTCAATGATCACTGATACGTTTGGATCGCCCGCTTTTACACGGAAAATGGACGCACCACCCATTCCATCTAGCGGTTTAAGGATCACATCGCCGTGCTCTTCTCTAAATGCTTTAATCTTCTCTGCTTTACGCGTCACTATGGTGGTCGGCGTTAGTTCAGGGAACCATGCGGTGAACAACTTCTCATTACAATCACGTAGGCTTTGTGGTTTGTTGACAATGAGAGCACCATTTTCTTCAGCACGTTCAAGAATGTAAGTCGCGTAAATGTATTCAGTATCAAAAGGAGGATCTTTACGCATTAGCACGGCATCAAGATCAGATAAAGCGATGGTTTGCTCTGACTTAAATTCGTACCAATCGTTTGGATCTTCTTTTAGCTCAACGACTTTTGTATCAGCAATGGCGACGCCTTGATCTAAGTGTAGATCATCCATCTCCATATAGTGAATTTCATAGCCGCGACGCTGTGCTTCAAGCATCATGGCAAAGCTAGAGTCTTTTTTGATATTAATGGATGAAATAGGATCCATTACGATGCCAAGTTTGATCATTGTTATTCTCCAGTTAGCCTAGATCGCCGAAACGAACTTGTAAGGCTGTGATAGCGGTAAGCGCGGCAGTTTCGGTACGAAGTACTCGTGGGCCAAGCAAAGTTTCTTCAAATTTGTATTGTTCTGTCATGCTGATCTCTTCAGCTGATAAGCCGCCTTCTGGGCCGATAAGCAGACGAACTTTCTCTACAGGTTCAGGAAGTGTATTGATTGAATATTTTGCTCTAGGATGAAGGTTTAACTTTAGAGCATCGCTATTTTCAGCACACCAAGCTTCAAGTTGCATGATTGGGCGGATCGTTGGAACGATATTTCGTCCCGATTGCTCGCAAGCTGCGATAGCTATTTTCTGCCATTGAGCCAGTTTCTTCTCAAATCGTTTCGTGTCAAGTTTTACGCCACAACGTTCCGAGATCAGTGGAGTAATGGTATTAACACCAAGTTCAACCGACTTTTGAATGGTGAATTCCATTTTATCACCACGTGATACCACTTGACCTAAATGTAGGTTGAGAGGGGATTCTGAGCTGCGTTCAACACGGCTAGTGACTTCTACATCAACATGTTTTTTGCTTACTTGAGTGATAACTGCAGGAAATTCAGCGTTACTTCCATCAAATAAAAGTACCTCTTGGCCTTCCTTCATTCGTAATACGCGGCCAATATGACCCGCGGCATCTTCACAAAGTGCAATTGTGCCTAGCCCATGGATGAGTTCTGGGTGATAAATTCGAGGGACTCTCATTATGATAAACCTATAGATGCTTTATTTTTGGATACAATATCTCAGCCTAACATGGATGCTAGTCAGTGAAAAAACAAGTATCTCTTTATAATTTAGAATGAGTTCTTATGGCTTTACACCATAAGAACGAGGTGAATTTATTGACAAGCTTGGACAACAAAAGGATTGTGATTTTTTTGGATTTTAGAGATGCGCTTATCTCGTTCACATTCCCATTCATCTGGCGGGAAACTCTTATTCCACGCTGTCATCAATTGAGTTTGTTGCTTTGACAGCTTAAAGCCATACTCTTGACTCATGTATAAGTAAGTACGAGCTATTGATCCTTTTGCTCTGTCAGGCGGCATCACTTTACGCTGCTTAAAGTTAACCTGCATTTCACATTGCCCATAACTTACGCCATTAAGGCCATTCCACTGGCTAAAGTTATAGTTAGAACGATCACCGTTCACTTCACCAATAGCTGGGGTAAGGTTGTGAAGATCTGCTTCCATTGATTTGAATGTCTTGTCATTTTTGGTGCAATTCTTTCGTCCACCAGTTTGCCAACACTGGCGCTGGTGGCCAAACTGCCATGCTGGAACGACATGCTCCCACTCGATTCGGCTGGCTCTTTTTTGTTGCTTACGAACTTGGTATCCGCATGCCTTTAAATCAGGGACCCCTTTCTTTTTATTTTTCCAAGTAATATCGCATCCACAGTAGAAGCTAGTTGGATGATCTAAATAGATCTTAACCGCTTCTCTTTTGGCTTTTGAAAATGAAGAAGGAGGGGCCGATAGAGCGATGGAAGGGATTAGCCCTACAGCTGCGATCATTAATACAAGAGTTTTCATAATAAAAGACTGGTAAAAGTATGATAAATACCAGTCTACCACTCAAATGATAAAAGTCTCTATTACATAATTCTCATTAGGGTCCATGCAGAGAAGATATGGACCTCAGATAAATAACGATATTTTTGTCGCATTAACTGAGCTGTTTACCGCTATAGGTGAGCGTCTGTTTACACTGCTGACAACGGTATGTTGCTTGGTTTCGAATGACTTTATTGTGTCGGCGTATCGTTAAAGGGTAACTGGAACAGCCGCATTGATATTCGAAAGTCTTGCCTTGCACAGAGGTGACAGTAAAAGAGTGAGTTGTGTTGGCGGGGATATTAAATACGGAATTCATCACGCCTTGCCACTCTTTCCCGTGCGGGCGAACTCGACCATACACTTGATAGGTGATGAGGTGGGCGACTTCGTGGGGAATCACTTCATCTAGGAACGCTTGTTGGTTCTCTTTGAAAAGAATCGGGTTAATACGAATTTCATTAAGTTGAAGGTAGGCTTTTCCTGCGGCTTTTCCTCTTAATTGAAAGCTTATTTTTGGCATAGTAAAAGGTTGCTGGAAGGCTTTGCTCGCAATGCTAATACACTCGGCTAATTTTTTCGTTGCTGAGTAAGTGAGTTCGTTGTGTTGCAAAATATTCCCCATAAAAAAAGGCCTTAGCGCCGAAGCTAAGGCCAAATACTATCATCTTTGGGGTTTAATACTGGAGACCTATAGATGATGTTTTTTCTTAATTGTCGCGTGATAGGCATGCCATGTTCCATATCCTAAAATAGGCATAGTAAATAGCATTCCAAAACCGTAGGTGGCAAAACCGATAAGGATGCCCCCACAAATAATCGCAGCCCATACGATCATCGCTGGTATATTGGATTTGACCGCATTGAAGCTAGAGAAAATGGCACTCATCATATCCACTCGGCGTTCCATCATTAGCGGGATAGAAAACGCAGAGATACTGAAAACGACACTGGCGAGTACAAAGCCAACTGCAGATCCAATAATGAGGAAAGGAGCAAACTCAGCAATTGGCGCACCTTGAACTGAAGGGTATAGCGCATAAAGTAGTGCGGCGATACGCATCCAGAAAATCATGGCAACGGCGAGTAATATTGCAAATGCCCATTGAGCGGTTGAATTTCGACGGATGGCTTTCATGGAGTGAAATAGACTTGCATCGTGCCCTTTTTCTCGCTCCCAACTGGCATCATAAAGCCCAAGAGCTAAGAATGGCCCAATGAGCATATAGACAACTAAACTCGGCATCACCACAAGATGGGTCCCTTGCCATTGTACTAATTGAACAATCGCAATCGCGGCAGCCATAAAACATAAGCCGTAAAACGCGCTAATGATGGGCATTCGAATAAAGTCATGCAAGCCAAGAGATAACCAATGAAAGGGGGCGGAAACACTGAGTTGGTTACATGGAATGGTACGAGCATATTCGCTGTTCTTGACGTGATGCTTTTTATTTTCAAAGTCTGAGTTATGTACTGTTCGAGGCATAAATCCTCCCTGATTTAAGACGAATCTTAGTTAATTGAATCAATGACTATGATTTTTTAAGCGTCTATTTTTCAGCTAACGTCTAATAAACTGATAATGATAACGACTTAAGTTTCTCATTAACTATTGTCACTGATACTGCAAAATACAAATTTTAGACGGGATAAAGATGGGTTTATTTTTTGGGGCTGGAGCTATGTAGCAAAGGGATGTGTTGCTTATGCGGAATTTTACTCAAAGATTCTGATAGTTATAATTAGACCTACATATAACAAGGTTTAATCTGGTTCCGTAAATAAAAAAGCTCCCATTTAATAATGAGAGCTTTCTATTAGTTAACTGATAACGATTTGTTAGCAGAAACTAGTTGTTACCAGACGCTAAGGTGTGAATGCTTATTTCAGACCTGCGAATGCTGCAAGCGTGTCTGCTTTATCCGTTGCTTCCCATGGGAATTCTTCACGACCAAAGTGGCCGTATGCTGCCGTCTTCTTGTAGATAGGCTGAAGAAGGTTAAGCATTTCTTGTAGACCGTATGGGCGTAGGTCGAAGTGTTGACGAACCGCTTCAATGATGATGTCGTGAGATACTTTTTCAGTACCGAACGTTTCAACCATGATTGATGTTGGATCTGCAACACCGATCGCGTATGAAAGTTGGATTTCACAACGGTCAGCCATGCCTGCTGCTACGATGTTTTTCGCTACGTAACGTGCTGCGTATGCTGCTGAACGGTCAACTTTTGATGGATCTTTACCAGAGAATGCACCGCCACCGTGACGAGCTGCGCCGCCGTAGGTATCTACGATGATCTTACGACCAGTTAGGCCACAGTCACCCATTGGGCCACCAATTACGAAACGACCTGTTGGGTTAATGAAGAAGTTAGTATCTTTATTTAACCATTCAGTTGGAAGCACTGGCTTGATGATCTCTTCCATAACGGCTTCACGAAGATCCGCTGTTGTTACTGAATCACAGTGTTGAGTAGAAAGAACGACAGCATCGATACCGACAATCTTACCTTGGTCATACTGGAAGGTTACTTGAGATTTCGCATCTGGGCGAAGGAAGTCCAGTTTGCCGCTCTTACGTACTTCAGCTTGTTTTTGAACAAGTAGGTGAGAGTAAGTAATTGGAGCAGGCATAAGGATTGGTGTTTCGTTTGTTGCGTAACCAAACATGATGCCTTGGTCGCCAGCGCCTTGATCTTTAGGATCTGCTTTATCAACACCTTGGTTGATGTCTGGAGACTGTTTACCAATCGTGTTTAGTACTGCACAAGAGTTAGCATCGAAGCCCATATCTGAATGCACGTAACCAATTTCACGTACTGTTTCACGAGTGATCTCTTCGATATCAACCCACGCTGAAGTGGTTACTTCACCGCCAACCATAACCATGCCAGTTTTAACGTAAGTTTCACAAGCTACGCGCGCTTTTGGGTCTTGCTCTAAAATTGCATCTAGAACCGCATCTGAGATTTGGTCTGCAATTTTATCTGGATGACCTTCTGATACAGATTCAGAGGTGAACAGGTGCTTAGCCATGAGAGCTCCACTTTCAATTAGTTAGGTTGAGAGTATTAACAACTCACAACGAATAAATAGGGTATATTTTGTAGGTGTTTCTACATCTAGACGGCTATTCTAAATTTCATAGCTATAATTACAAGTTATTTCTGCACTATCTTATTACTTCAAATTATGGACGGTAGAAAAAACATCAAACCAATCGTTTGCTTTTTATAGGCGCTAAATGCCTGTCAATTAGAACAAATGTCAAAAAAGAGTCGAAAAGTGCAATAAAACCATCAGTAAAACGTTTGCAGTAGGGTAGGTGCTTTGAGACAATACGCGCCGCTGGATCCGTGTGATGGTTCAGCCCCTAATTTATTTTTTACTCGCTTATGTATTCAGGAGCAGACATGCCTTCTCGTAAAGATCTAGCCAATGCAATCCGTGCACTCAGCATGGACGGTGTTCAACAAGCAAATTCAGGCCACCCAGGCGCACCTATGGGTATGGCTGACATCGCTGAAGTTCTTTGGCGTGGTCACTTGAACCACAACCCGCAAAACCCAGAGTGGGCAGATCGCGACCGTTTTATTCTTTCTAACGGTCACGGTTCAATGCTTATTTACTCTCTGCTTCACCTTTCAGGCTACGAGTTATCGATTGAAGATCTTAAAAACTTCCGTCAACTGCACTCTAAAACACCAGGTCATCCAGAGTACGGTTACGCTCCAGGTATCGAAACAACAACGGGTCCTCTAGGTCAAGGCATTACCAATGCGGTTGGCATGGCAATGGCTGAAAAAGCACTGGCTGCACAATTCAACAAAGAAGGCCACGACATCGTTGATCACTTCACTTATGCGTTCATGGGTGATGGTTGTCTGATGGAAGGTATCTCTCACGAAGCATGTTCTTTAGCGGGTACGCTTGGTCTTGGTAAGCTGGTTGCTTTCTGGGATGACAACGGTATCTCTATCGATGGCGAAGTTGAAGGTTGGTTCTCTGACGATACTCCTAAGCGTTTTGAAGCTTACGGCTGGCACGTAATTCCAGCAGTAGATGGTCACGATGCTGACGCAATCAATGCTGCAATTGAAGCGGCTAAAGCGGATCCTCGTCCTACTCTTATTTGTACTAAGACTGTGATCGGTTTTGGTTCTCCAAATAAAGCGGGCACGCACGACTGTCACGGTGCTCCACTAGGTGCTGACGAAATTGCAGCAACTAAGAAAGCTCTTGGTTGGGAACACGGTGCATTTGAAATTCCAGCAGATATTGCAGCGGAATGGAACGCACAAGAAGCAGGCGCAGCAAAAGAAGCGGCTTGGAATGCGAAATTTGACGCTTACGCAGCGGCATACCCTGAACTAGCGGCTGAATTTAAGCGTCGTACTGCTGGTGATTTACCTGCCGAGTGGGAAGAAAAAGCAAATGCAATTATTGCTGATCTTCAAGCTAACCCAGCAAATATCGCTTCACGTAAAGCCTCTCAAAATGCTCTAGAAGCGTTTGGTCAAATGCTTCCAGAATTCATGGGCGGCTCTGCTGACCTTGCGCCTTCTAACCTAACAATGTGGTCTGGTTCTAAGTCTTTAACGGCTGATGATTTTGCTGGTAACTACATTCACTACGGTGTGCGTGAGTTTGGTATGACAGCAATCATGAACGGTATTGCTCTGCACGGTGGTTTCGTACCATACGGCGCAACATTCCTAATGTTCATGGAATACGCTCGTAACGCAATGCGTATGGCTGCGCTGATGAAAGTGCAAAACATTCAAGTTTACACCCATGACTCTATCGGTCTTGGCGAAGATGGCCCAACTCACCAACCTGTTGAGCAAATCGCTTCTCTACGTCTAACTCCAAATATGAGCACATGGCGTCCATGTGACCAAGTCGAATCTGCGGTTTCTTGGAAACTTGCAATTGAACGTAAAGATGGTCCTTCTGCGCTTATTTTCTCTCGTCAAAACCTTGCACAACAAGAGCGTGACGCAGAGCAACTGGCAAATATTGCTAAGGGTGGTTACATCCTGAAAGATTGCACTGGTCAACCTGAGCTTATCCTTATCGCGACTGGTTCAGAAGTTGAACTAGCAGTAGAAGCTGCCGCTCAACTGACGGCTGAAGGTAAATCTGTACGCGTTGTTTCAATGCCATCAACAGATACATTTGATAAGCAAGACGCCGCGTACCGTGAAGCGGTTCTACCATCATCGGTAACTAAACGTATTGCAGTTGAAGCGGGTATTGCGGATTTCTGGCACAAATACGTTGGCTTCGGTGGCAAGATCATTGGTATGACAACGTTTGGTGAATCAGCTCCAGCTGGCGAACTGTTCAAAATGTTCGGTTTCACTACTGAAAACGTAGTAAACACAGCAAAAGAACTGCTTGCTTAATTAAGCGGTTTGGTTCGGTATTATATGCCGAATCAAACAGTGTGGTTTGATTGATTAGAATGCAAAGCCCTCTCTATTATTAGAGAGGGCTTTTTTTATTGGTTTTTAGTCGAGGAGCTAATGGTTCACTATTAGGGTCGTTATGTAAATAAGATGCAGTGAAAGCTTGTCTGCTATAAACTGACGCCTCGGTTATTAAGGATGAGAAAGCAATGATACGAATCGCCATTAATGGATTTGGCCGAATTGGCCGCAATGTGCTTCGCGCGGTTTATGAAAGCGGGAAGAGCCAACAGATTAAAGTGGTTGCGGTGAATGAACTTGCTCAACCGGATGCAATGGCTCACTTGCTTCAATACGATACCAGCCATGGTCGCTTTGGTAAGAAGATCACCCACGATCAAGAACATATTTATGTTCACCATAATAGTGATGAATTTGATTCTATCCGTCTCCTTCACCTATCAGAAATCAATCTGCTTCCTTGGCGAGATTTAGATGTTGATATCGTGCTCGATTGTACAGGCGTGTATGGTTCAAAAGCTGATGGTTTAGAGCATATTGCTGCGGGGGCTAAAAAAGTCCTATTTTCACACCCAGGTGATAACGATTTAGATAACACCATTATTTATGGTGTGAACCATGACACCCTGAAAGATGAACATCGCGTCGTTTCAAGTGGTTCTTGCACAACAAATTGCATCGTGCCGATCATTAAAGTATTAGATGACGCATTTGGTATTGATTCTGGGACCATTACCACGATTCACTCTTCAATGAATGATCAACAAGTGATTGATGCTTATCATTCTGACTTGCGCCGAACTCGTGCCGCAAGCCAGTCCATCATCCCAGTTGATACAAAATTGCATTTAGGTATCGAAAGAATTTTTCCGAAATTTTCTAACAAATTCGAAGCAATTTCTGTCAGAGTTCCCACAGTCAACGTTACTGCAATGGATTTAAGTGTCACAATTAATACAAATGTGAAAGTTAATGACGTAAATCAAACCATTGTTAACGCATCTCAGTGTACATTACATGACATTGTTGACTATACTGAAGCACCTCTAGTTTCAATCGACTTTAATCATGATCCTCACAGCGCCATTGTCGATGGTACACAGACTAGGGTGAGTAATGGGCAGTTAGTTAAAATGCTTGTTTGGTGCGACAATGAGTGGGGCTTTGCTAATCGGATGCTGGATACCGCTTTAGTAATGAAATCACCAAAGCGTTAAGATTTAACGATATTATGGTGATGAGGGGAGAAAATTTATTTCAACACTTGAAATAAATAAGAGGTACCCCCATAAAATAACCAGTTTGAAGAATTATTAGGCTTGGCAGGGTTGCCGAGTTTCCAAAAACTTTATTAATTTAAATTTGAGAGGACAAACAATGTCTGTAATCAAGATGACTGACCTGGAACTAGCAGGTAAACGCATTTTCATCCGTGCTGACCTAAACGTACCAGTGAAAGACGGTAAAGTAACTTCAGATGCACGTATCCTTGCATCACTACCAACTATCAAATTGTGCCTAGAAGCTGGCGCGAAAGTAATGGTTACTTCTCACCTTGGTCGTCCTACTGAAGGCGAATACAACGAAGAGTTCTCTCTAGCTCCTGTTGTAAACTACCTAAACGACGCACTAGATTGTGACGTTAAACTAGCGAAAGACTACCTAGATGGCCTTGAACTAAACGCTGGTGAGTTAGTTGTTCTTGAAAACGTTCGCTTTAACAAAGGCGAAAAGAAGAACGAAGAAGAGCTTTCTAAAAAATACGCAGCACTATGTGACATTTTCGTAATGGACGCATTCGGTACTGCTCACCGTGCTCAAGCATCAACTCACGGTGTTGGTACAAACGCTCCTGTAGCATGTGCTGGTCCTCTTCTAGCTGCTGAACTTGAAGCACTAGGTAAAGCAATGGACAACCCAGAGCGTCCTCTAGTTGCTATCGTTGGTGGTTCTAAAGTTTCTACTAAGCTGACGGTTCTAGAATCTCTGTCTAAAATCGCTGACCAACTTGTTGTTGGTGGTGGTATCGCGAACACATTCATCGCTGCTGAAGGTCACAACGTAGGTAAGTCTTTGTACGAAGCAGACCTAGTTGATACGGCTAAAAAACTAATGAAAGAGTGTGCAATTCCAGTTGCGACTGACGTTGCATGTGCGAAAGCATTCGACGAAAACGCTGAAGCTGAAATCAAGCACGTTTCTGAAGTTCAAGACGACGACATGATCTTCGACCTTGGTCCAGATTCAACAGCTGCTCTTGCTGAAATCATCGGCAACGCAAAAACTATCCTTTGGAACGGCCCTGTAGGCGTATTCGAATTCAAAAACTTCGAAGCGGGTACTGCTGGTATCTCTAAAGCAATCGCTGACTCTGCAGGTTTCTCTGTAGCTGGTGGTGGTGATACGCTTGCTGCTATCGATAAGTTCGGTATTAAAGCTGACGTTTCTTACATCTCTACTGGCGGCGGCGCTTTCCTTGAGTTTGTTGAAGGTAAAGTACTTCCTGCAGTTGCAATGCTTGAAGAGCGTGCAAAAGCATAATTGATTTAAAAAGGCGAGATGTGAATCTCGCCTTTTATCGTTTGCGGCATATCACAGTTTTTTGCTAGAATGTCGGAAGTTGTGAGCAAACGATTGCAAATTTTTAACTTAAGTTTTTTATCTTAAAACGAATAGAATAATAGGACTATTTCCATGTCTAAGATCTTCGATTTTGTAAAACCTGGTGTAATTTCTGGCGATGACGTACAGAAAGTATTTGAAGTAGCAAAAGCAAACAAATTTGCTCTTCCTGCAGTAAACGTTGTTGGTACTGACTCTGTAAACGCAGTACTAGAAGCAGCAGCTAAAGTTAAGTCTCCAGTTGTTGTTCAGTTCTCTAACGGCGGCGCAGCTTTCTTCGCTGGTAAAGGCGTTAAACTTGAAGGTCAAGGTCCACAAATCCTTGGCGCTGTAGCTGGTGCAAAATACGTTCACGCTGTAGCTGAATCTTACGGTGTTCCAGTTATTCTTCATACTGACCACGCTGCTAAGAAGCTTCTACCATGGATCGACGGTCTACTAGACGCTGGTGAAGAGTTCTTCGCACAAACTGGTAAGCCACTATTCTCTTCTCACATGCTAGACCTTTCTGAAGAGTCTCTAGAAGAGAACATCGAAACATGTGCTAAGTACCTAGAGCGCATGGCTAAAATGAACATGACAATCGAGATCGAACTTGGTTGTACTGGTGGTGAAGAAGACGGCGTTGATAACTCTGATATGGACGCATCTGAGCTTTACACTTCTCCTGAAGACGTAGCATACGCATACGAGAAACTAATGGCTGTTAGCCCACGTTTCACTATCGCTGCTTCTTTCGGTAACGTACACGGTGTTTACCAAGCAGGTAACGTTGTTCTTACTCCAACTATCCTACGTGACTCTCAAGCATACTGTGCAGAGAAGTTCGGTATTGCACCTAACGCTCTAAACTTCGTATTCCACGGTGGTTCAGGTTCTTCTGAAGCTGAAATCCAAGAGTCTATCGGCTACGGTGTTATCAAAATGAACATCGATACTGATACACAGTGGGCAACTTGGGATGGTATCCGTAAGTACTCTGCTGAAAACTTCGATTTCCTACAAGGTCAAATCGGTAACCCAACTGGCGAAGCTGCGCCAAACAAGAAGTACTACGATCCACGCGTATGGCTACGTGCTGCTCAGTCTTCTATGGTTACTCGTCTAGAGAAAGCATTTGCTGACCTTAACGCTGTAGACGTACTATAATTCATTTGAATTAGTACGCTTCTAAGTTTTAAAAACCCGCTCATAGAGCGGGTTTTTTTATGCCTGCTCATTGGTTTGAATGCTTTTTGTACAACGGTATTTACTGGAATTCCCAATAGTGAGAAAAGAGGGGGGAGTAATTGATATTAAATTACTTTTATTCCCACTGATTATATAAATTGCCAAAGTTGATGTATCATGCGATAACGCTGTTTTATTCAGTTGTATGCACGGAAGCGGCAAGTGAGTCGTTGTAGAGTCATTTTTGTTCAATACTTTAGAGGGTACTATTATGGCGAGTGAGTCATCTATTATCGAAACACCGATTGTTGATACACTTTCTCAAGCAGAGCAGTGGTTATCAAATAACTCAGAGCTATTAATTCAGTATGGTGTGAATATCTTTTCAGCACTAGCGATCCTATTCATTGGTAATATGATTGTGAAAGCTGTTGCTGGAAGCGTGGCAAAAGTTTTACAGAAGAAAAACATGGACAAAGCTGTCGTTGAATTTATTCACGCGTTGGTCCGTTATACGCTATTTGTCATCGTTCTTATCGCTGCTTTAGGTCGCATTGGTGTTCAAACGGCCTCTGTGGTTGCGGTGATTGGTGCTGCTGGTTTAGCGATTGGTTTAGCACTACAAGGTTCACTGTCTAACTTTGCGGCAGGCGTACTTATTGTTGCATTCCGTCCGTTTAAATCGGGTGATTATGTTGAAATTGGTGGTGTTGCAGGTGCGGTGGAGTCTATTCAGATTTTCCAAACTATTTTGACAACACCTGATAATAAGATGGTTGTTGTGCCTAACGGAGCGGTGATTGGTAGCCCTATAACCAACTACTCACGTCACGACACTCGTCGTATTGACCATGTGATTGGCGTGTCTTACAGTGCTGATCTGCAAAAAACGAAAGAAGTCATTACCAAGATCCTTGAATCTGATGAGCGAATTCTAAAAGAGCCGGGTATTCAAGTTGGCGTGTTAGCTTTAGCTGACTCTTCAGTAAACTTTGTGGTTCGTCCATGGGTTAAAACGTCTGATTACTGGAATGTGTATTTTGACTCATTACAAGCCATCAAAGAAGGCTTGGATAAAGAAGGGATTGAGATCCCATTCCCTCAAATGGATGTTCATATGAACAAAGTGGATTAATCACTACATTCTCTTTTTAAAAGCGCAATAGAAATATTGCGCTTTTTTATTGCTATCGGCTCATCAAACGGGTGCTTATTTAAACTTTAATACTTGTGCCCAAAATACTATATGTGGTGAACCGTATTCTCTATGGCTTGTAAAAGAATCGGTAAATCTTTTCCTGCAAAGCCTAATGTAAGCTCAGGATGCCCTGGGGTATACAAAATTTCATCATGAGTAAATAGAGTCGAGTCCACGAGAACTGGGATGCTCTGTGGTAAAGCAAAGGGGCAAACGGCTCCAGGTACGCAGCCCGTTTGTTCTGTCATTTCAATATCATCACATATCGAGACTCGCTTCCCCAGCACCTTCTTTATTGCTTTACTGTCTAGGCGTTTGTCTTTTTCAGTTAGGTAAAGTGCGAAACCGCCCCCTTTAACCTTTAGAAACAAGCTTTTGCTGTGTGTTCCTGTCCATCCTAATTTTTTTGCAACCATTTCATCAGTCGCAAAATCAAGAATAGGCTCATGCTCCCATTGAGTGTATGTCACCTCAGTTTTGGAAAGTAACTGAATGTTAGTTTGATAAATTTTTTCTAATGTATTCATTACTGATTTGCCTAGATATATTGAGCCCACAGCCCTTTTGCCAATAAAAATGCAATAACAAACATCATGGATGCTACAGCGATATCAATGAATTTCTTAACCTTTGGTTTAGATAGGGTCGGGCCTAATTTAGCGGCTCCAATGGATAATGTATAAAACCAAACAAATGAAGCCATAATAGTACCAATGGCAAATGATACTCTATCACTACCTTCGAACTGCCCACCAATGGATCCTAAAATAACAACCGTATCTAAATACAGATGTGGGTTTAGTACTGTTACCGCAAGAGCTCCTAGCACCACGGCTCTCTTGCCTCTCTCTAGAGTATCAAGCTTTGACCCTGAATGTTTCGAAAGTGCAAAGGCGCTTTTTAGTGATAACAAACCATAGAAGATTAAGAACGCAATGCCTCCTAACGTGACTGTTGTGAGAAGTATTTCATTCTGAGACAAAATAGCACCGCCACCAAATATCCCCAATGATATGAACACGACATCGAGTAAACTGCATATCGTGGCAGTCGTGAGATGGTGGTTGCGTTTGATGCCTTGGTTCAATACATAAGCATTTTGAGCCCCGATAGGAATAATCATACTCGCCCCTAACCCAAAACCTTGTAGCAAAATCCAGATATTCACGTGAAACCTCAAAGAAAGTGAAGACAGTTAAATCAAGGGTTAGAGGGTAAATCGAAAATCATCATAAGTATAATTAATGATTTTAATCTATCATAAGTATCTCTAATGATTTGGGTTATGCTAGAAAGGGAAGGTGTGATGAGAGGGTTAGACTATAAGTGGGTAGAAGCGTTAGATGCAGTGGTCGCTCAGCGAAGCTTTGAACGTGCAGCAGAAAGTTTGCATATTTCTCAATCCGCAGTATCCCAAAGAATTAAACAGCTAGAGAAGTGGTTAGCTCAGCCAGTATTAGTGAGAGGGCAACCGCCCAGACCCACGCCAGCAGGAATGAAATTATTAGGTCTATATCGACGAGTATGCTTATTAGAGCAAGATCTGATCCCTAGTATTACGAATGAAGATAGCGGAAAAGCATTGGCGGTCTCATTGGCTACGAATGCCGATACGCTTGCGACTTGGTTATTGCCAAGTTTAATCGATTTGGTGGATCAAAAACGAATCGAGCTTAATCTTATTGTTGATGATGAAGGGCGAACCATAGATAAATTACGCAGCGGTGAAGTTGTTGCTGCAATTAGTTTAGATTCTCAGCCTATAGCAGGGTGTGATGCTGATTACCTTGGGAGGATGGACTATTTATGTGTTGCCAGCCCAAGCTTTCGCGCTCGCTATTTCAACCAAGGTGTCACCCGAGAGTCATTGATTGCAGCTCCTGCTGTTGTATTTGATCAACACGATGAAATGCATGAACGATTTATTTATCAGCACTTTAACTTACCTTATGGCAGTGTGTTGAAGCATACCGTCCGTAGTTCTGAAGCTTTTGTGAAATTGGCGAGCGCAGGTGTTGCCTATTGCTTAATACCTAAAGTTCAAATTCAAGAAGAATTGGATAAAGGAGTACTTGTTGATGTCACTCCTGGCTTCATGTTGTCGCATCAAATGTATTGGCACCATTGGCAGCTAGAAAGTGGGGTGCTTAAAGAGTTATCTGAAGCTGTGATTGCGTATGCTCGGGAGTTTCTTCCGCAGTAATATTTTTATCATCAATTACTATGATTAAACGCTATTTCGATGATTTTTAACACAGTCAAAGTTCTGTAAAAACCTCTTGAAAAGATAGGGTGTGCAGTAAATTACGCCTATGATGTAAAAAAGTTTAACCACAAAGGCACATTGAATGAAATTAGTACCAAGTTTAATGATCACACTATCTAGTCTGATTAGCATGAATTCTTTTGCGAATACGCCTGATTTTGCTCATATCTCAACGACAGGATACGGTGAAGTTGTCGCGACTCCAGATATGGCAACATTTTCTGTCAAGGTTGTCGAATCAACAATGACAGCGGAACAAGCAAAGCAAGCCGTCGATAATGTGGTTGAATCATTTCTTGCTCGCTTAAAAGAAGCGGGCGTAAAAGCAACGGATATTAATAGCTCTAATTTGTATCTAGCGCCACAATACCACTACCCAAAAGAAGGTAAGCCAGAGCTTGTCGGCTATCGAGCGTCTAGAAATGTGACCGTCCAAGTCTCTCAACTTGCTAATTTAAATCAGTATTTGGATATCGCTTTGGGTGAAGGTATTAATCAAGTCGATAACATTAAGTTAAAAGTGAAAGATGAAGCACGCTATAAGGCAGAAGCTCGCTTGGCGGCAATTAATGATGCTTCTGACAAGGCTAAATCTTTAGCTGAAGGGTTTAAGCGTGATTTAGGCTCCGTATGGCAAATTAACTATAATCGCCCTCAATCTCAGCCTATGCTGATGCGTTCAATGGCTATGGATGGTGGTGCAGAATCAAATAGCTATCAAGATGCAACGTTGATTATCAGAGATAGTGTAGATGTAATTTATAGTCTTGGTGAATAAGTAGACCCACTCTATAGATTTGATTGGTTTTTTTAGGTATTTTCCTTTTGTACTAATGATTTAAAATTATAAAAAGGAATGGAACGTGGTAAAGAAAGCTTTAATATTAGCAGTTTTAATTTCGCTTGTTGGTTGTAAATCCTTATCATATGTAGCTGAAAAGCCATCAGCTGATCCAACAGAAATTGAATTACTTCAACAACAACTTTCAGAGTATGAGCATATTTCTGTCACTGATGAAGGCGTAATTACATATTTGCAATGGGTTGAGCCTGGTTATCGTTGGAAAGTGAGTGTGATACAAGAGTTCGGTTATCAAATTTCTTGTGTTGATTTACGTCCATATTTACAAAAAGGTTTTATTACTGAGATCAAATTTAATGGTATTGGTGGTTCAACAGAGCAATATGATTTATACCGTTGCGATCGTG
This sequence comes from Vibrio genomosp. F6, assembly GCF_005146325.1. NCBI lineage: Bacteria > Pseudomonadati > Pseudomonadota > Gammaproteobacteria > Vibrionales > Vibrionaceae > Vibrio > Vibrio genomosp. F6. The sequence continues at coordinate 29,426 of NZ_SYUT01000045.1, forward strand.
AGTCTTCGACGAATTAATGAATAAAGGCATCTCATTGAGATGCCTTTTTCGTTTGTATAGCTTTAATTAGTGCAATAAACGAGCTCGAATCGTCCCTTCGATCTCTTTTAGTTTCAGTAATGCTTCTTCTGAACGATCAGCTTCAACATCGATCACAACGTAGCCCATATCTGCCGTAGTCTGTAGATATTGACCCGCAATGTTGATCCCTTCTTCTGCAAAAATAGTATTGATCTGGGTTAGCACTCCTGGACGGTTCTCATGGATATGTAATAGACGAGATGCGCCAGTATGCAATGGGAGAGATACTTCTGGGAAGTTTACGCTAGATAGCGTTGAGCCATTATCTGAGTACTTAGCAAGCTTACCTGCGACTTCTACACCAATATTCTCTTGAGCTTCCTGAGTTGAACCACCCACATGAGGCGTTAAGATCACGTTGTCGAATTTCATCAATGGAGATTCAAATGGGTCGCTGTTGGTCTTAGGCTCTGTTGGAAAAACATCAATAGCGGCACCAGCAAGATGGCCAGACTCTAGCGCATGGCATAAAGCTGGAATTTCAACGACGGTTCCGCGTGCCGCATTAATAAAAATAGAGCCTGGTTTCATTCGAGCAAACTCATCTGGACCCATCATATCTTTTGTTTCAGCGGTTTCTGGAACGTGCAGAGAGATAACATCACACTTATTAAGCAAGTCGCTCATGGTGTGCACTTGAGTCGCATTTCCTAGCGATAGTTTGTTTTCGATATCATAAAAATAGACACGCATACCGAGGTTTTCAGCAATAATGCCCAGCTGAGTACCAATATGGCCATAACCGATGATCCCTAAACGCTTACCACGAGCTTCATTTGAGTTCTCAGCACTTTTTTTCCAAATGCCACGGTGAGCAAGTGCATTCTTTTCAGGAATACCACGTAGTAACAGTAGGATTTGGCCAAGAACAAGTTCTGCAACACTTCGAGTATTAGAGAATGGAGCATTGAATACCGGAACGCCACGTTTAGCGGCAGCTTTAAGATCTACTTGGTTAGTACCAATACAGAAGCAACCGATAGCAACGAGCTTTTCTGCCGCATCAATGACTTCTTGGCTTATGTTTGTGCGGGAGCGAAGGCCGATGAAGTGTGCATCTTTTACTGCTTCAAGTAATTGGTCATCAGAAAGTGAGCCTTTGTGGTACTCAATGTTGGTGTAGCCTGCGGCTTGAAGTACTTCAACTGAAGAAGGATGGAGGCCTTCAAGCAGTAAAATTTTAATCTTATCTTTTTCCAGTGATACTTTGGCCATTATTCTCGTCCTTTAAAATGGAAAGGTGGGCAAATACGGCGCACGTGCTACAAAAAGGTTGAAAGGGGAAAAAATCAACAGTTTTATATAGAGACAAACATCTTCCCTGTGCGTCTTCTGTCCAATAAAGTAGCAAAAAAAAATTGTTTTGGGTAAGAAAATTACGGAATAAGGCATAATTTTATATATAGGAAATAAAAAAGCAGCACCGAATGGCGCTGCTTGTAATCAAATAACGAAAATTCGATTATTCTTCTATTTTGGCACCTTCAGGAGTACCTGTGATAACAACGTCTGCACCACGATGAGCAAATAGGCCATTAGTTACAACGCCAGCGATGCCATTGATTGTCTCTTCAAGCTTCTTCGCATCTGTAATTTTTAGTCCGTGAACATCTAAAATTACATTACCATTGTCAGTAATTACGCCTTCTCGGTAAGCGGGATCGCCACCAAGTTTTACTAGCTCACGACCCACGTAAGAGCGAGCCATCGGAATAACTTCAACTGGTAGTGGAAAGTTTCCTAGAACATCAACCGCTTTTGTTCCGTCAACAATGCAGATGAACTTGTCAGAGATTGCCGCAACAATTTTCTCACGAGTTAGCGCAGCACCACCACCTTTGATCATGTCACGGGTAGGGTTGATTTCATCAGCGCCATCAACATAAACATCAAGTTTTGCTACGTCATTACACTCAAATACTTCAATGCCTAGTTTTTGTAATTTTTCGGTAGAAGCAATAGAGCTTGAAACGGCACCTTTAATGTCATCTTTCATTGTGCCTAAAGCATCGATGAAGTGATCCACGGTAGAACCTGTACCTACGCCTACAATACTTCCTGATTCAACGTACTTAAGTGCTGCCCAACCTGCCGCTTTTTTCATTTCATCTTGAGTCATGCCTATCTCCTGAATTGATAACCTATTAATCTAAATAGAAGTTGTTAACTTTGCGGCGCGATTATAGCGAGTTATGTTTACTTTTCCCATTGCCAAGTTTTCGTTGGAGTCACGATCTTAGGCAAAGGTATATCCCAAATCTCTGTTGGAAGGCGATCGACGTGTTGGCAATCATGCGCGATTCCAATAGGCCGAGCACCGATCCCAGTGTTAAACCATTTCGATAATGTTCGGTCATAATAGCCCCCACCCATACCTAATCGGTGTCCTGTGGTATCAAAACCGACTAAAGGGGTACAGACAAGATCAAGTTCAGATACCGGCTTTATCAGTATTTGATTGAGTTTTGGCTCGACGATGCCGTACTTGTTATAAGTCATTGGTGTGTCGTTGGTGTAATGAAGAAACAGTAGGTGCCCAGGAGAAAAAGGGTGTAACACGGGCAAATAAACGTGCTTACCTAAATCCCAGAGAGATTGAATGAGTGGTTTGGTATCTATCTCGCCATCAGCAGAAATATACAACGCAATATGTTGAGCGGTCTGAAAATCAGGAAGAGATAAGCATTGATTAGTAATATCTAAACTTGCTTCATACTGTTGTTCACTGGAAAGTGCATTGCGTTTTTGGCGGATTAACTGACGAAATTCATTTCGAGTTAGTATTTTCATGAAGAGATTACCCCAAAGTGCCGTTGAGAATTGTGGCCCTTGAACCAGCGAGTTCAAGGCGGATCAGCAATGATTACCGTAGGCTTCTCGGTACAAGCCGAGCATGCTCAATAGCACTCAAGTACTAACCCTTAGGGATTGCTTATCGGCTCGGGGACTTAAATCCTCTGACAAACACTCCAGGGTAAATTTGGGCTTATAAAAAGCTATTGCGGTCCATGCTTAACATTACGTAATACACCTTCAAGCGATGTAGTGAGCTTTTCCATTCGCTCTGTTATTGCATTTTTTTCATCGTTGGCTTCAAATTGCTTAGTTTGTAGTTCATAACAAACATTCAATGCTGCAATTGTGAGAAGTTGAACCTCATTAGTAACTTTAGTTCGCTCTGCCATCTCTTTCAATCGATTATCAAGATCGTTAGCTGCTTGGGTCAATGCCTCTTCTTGTCCTGGTGGACAATTAACTCGAGTCAGTTTTCCTAAAATTTCAACTTCTACCGCTTGACTACTCATGATGGATGAACTCTTTGCGCTATCTTAAATGGGCTTCTCAGCAACCACCGAGGATGAAACTATAGGTAAAGCGCAATTAAGATTCAAGCTTTTCAGAAAGTCTATGTCGAAATGAGAGCTCGACGACACAGTAAATCGGCAGATTGAGCAAATGCTGTTCATATTTCCGGATATCATCATTTCGAGATGTGGGGTGAAATGGTAGGATTAAACAAACTTTAAGACTTAGTAGATATTGAAATGAGCAAAATAACACTTCCAGATTACTTAAAAGCGGCCACTGAGCTTCAAGGCGCAAGTTTAGCCGTTAACCCAGCAGAGATGCATGGCCTGCTAACCGGAATGTTAAGCGGTGGGTTGAATTTATCCGATAAGAGTTGGCAACCACTGATTTTTGATTATACCAATGATGGTATGGGTTGGCCGGATCGCGCTCTTGTTATTGCTGAGTCAACATTGAAAGCAACAATTGATGAGATCACCGGAACGGATTTAGACCTGACTCTACTGCTGCCTGATGACGGTGCCGATGCGAGCCTGTTTGATCTTGCTGATGGCGTTTCGGATTGGATCAATCACTTTATTTCGGGGCTTGGTTTAGCGGGAGCCCCATTAAATAAAGCCTCGGTTCATGCGAAAGAGGCCCTTTCTGATCTTGAAGAGATGGCAAAACTGGGTATTGATGAAGATGATGATCTTGAAGAGCAGGCTCAACTTCTCGAACAGGTGATTGAGCATGTGAAGGCATGTGTACTAACTATCCATGCTGAGTTTGGTGTGAAACCAACACAAGAGTCAGCCCCAACGATCCATTAATTGGAATGTTACGATGAAGCAATTTGATGTAGTTATTGCTGGTGGTGCAATGGCGGGCGCAACATTGGCGCTTGCATTAAATAAATTAAGCGATGAAAAGCTATCTATTGCCGTTGTCGAACCTTTTGTTGTCGATCACCAAGCGCATCCAGGTTTTGATTCGCGTTCGATTGCTTTGTCTTATGGCACGGTAAAAATATTAGAAAAGCTAGGATTGTGGGCGTCAGTCTCAAGTGTTGCCACTGCGATTCAACATATTCATGTCTCTGATCGCTCTCATGCAGGCATGACGAATATTACCAGTGAAGAGTTACAGGTTGATGCTTTAGGCTATGTGGTTGAATTAGCTCATGTCGGGCAGATATATCAACAAAAAATGCAGCAAGCCGATAATATTACCTTACTCTGCCCGAACTCGGTGAAACGGGTCGAGCGCGATCAAGATAATGTGACGATCCAATTAGATGATGACTCATTGATTCAAGCGAGACTGTTGGTTGCGGCTGATGGCGCTATTTCGACATGTTGTGAGCAGATCGGCTTAGCGTTAACCGAGCATGACTTCGAGCAAGTCGCGGTTATCGCCAATATTTCGGTTAGTGATCGTCATCAAGGCCGTGCGTTTGAGCGTTTTACCGCTAATGGGCCGGTGGCACTGTTACCGATGAGTGATAACCGAATGTCATTAGTTTGGTGTTTGCCTCCTGAAGACGCTCAACACATACTGAATTTAGACGATGAGCACTTTCTTGAGTCGCTTCAACAAGCATTTGGTTGGCGTTTAGGCAAGCTAACGAAGGTGGGACAACGAGCAAGTTACCCACTATTGCTGCGTTATCGAGAGCAAAATACGTCACACCGTTTTGCTATTGTCGGTAATGCCGCTCAAACTTTACATCCTATTGCTGGGCAGGGGTTCAATCTTGGCATCCGAGATGTCGCTAGCCTAGCAGAAGAGGTGGTGACTCATATCGACGATCCTGGTCAATTTAAAGGATTGATGCAATTTAGCCAGCGACGAGAGAGTGATCGAAAGACAACGGTGGCACTGACATCATCACTTGTTCATCTGTTTTCTAATGATGCATTAACACTTCGAATTGGACGTAATTTAGGGTTGATGGCAATGGAGAACTGCTCTCCACTGAAAACGCCATTACTACGTCGTACACTAGGTCTAGTAGAAAGATAATAGGGTAAGTAGAAACAATGATGCAAAGTGTCGATATCGCCATTGTAGGCGGTGGAATGGTAGGACTGGCTCTTGCCGCAGCGTTAAAAGATAGTGAATTGCGAATAGCCGTAATAGAGGGTAAAGCGCCAAATTCAGAATTGGCAGACTTACCCGATGTTCGTGTTTCTGCTCTTAGCCGCTCTAGTGAAACGATTTTACGTAACTTGGGTGCTTGGCAAGGCATTATACAGCGTCGCTCTTCTCCTTATCAGGCGATGGAAGTGTGGGAGCAGGATAGCTTTGCTCGCATCGAGTTCAGTGCAAATCAGTTATCTCAACCGAATCTAGGCCACATTGTAGAAAACCGAGTGATTCAACTGGCACTGTTAGAACAAGTCCAGCAGCAGAGTAACGTTTCACTGTTTATGCCTGCGACGTGTCAATCTATGGCGATAGGTGAAAGTGAAGCTTGGTTAACATTAGATAATGGCCAAGCATTGACGGCTAAATTAGTTGTTGGTGCCGATGGTGCAAATTCTTGGGTTCGTCAGCAGCAAGATATTCCCTTAACGCATTGGGATTATGGACATAGCGCTGTCGTCGCCAATATTAAGACAAAAGATGCCCATAACACGGTAGCAAGACAGATATTTACTTCCCAAGGTCCACTGGCATTTCTGCCACTTGAGTCTAGCCATATGAGTTCTATTGTGTGGTCTACCGACCCTAGCCGTGCTGAACGATTGATCGCCATGTCAGAGTCAGAATTTAATAAGGCATTAACCGCAGAATTTGATGCGAAGCTTGGGTTGTGTGAAGTGGTAGGTATTCGTGCTGCTTTTCCTCTTAAGATGCGCTATGCGCGTGATTTTGTGGTTGATCGTGTCGCCCTTGTCGGAGATGCCGCTCACACCATTCATCCACTTGCAGGACAAGGTGTTAACTTAGGTCTGCTCGATGCGGCAAGTTTGGCTCAAGAGATCAAGCATTTATGGGCGTTAGGTGAGGATGTTGGCACTAAACGTAACTTGCGAGGCTACGAGCGTTGGCGTAAAGCAGAAGCGGCAAAAATGATCGCTTCTATGCAAGGGTTTAAAGATCTGTTTGAAGGAAGTAACCCAGCCAAGAAATTGTTCCGAGGTATTGGAATGAAGTTGGTGGGGCAACTGCCAGGCGCAAAAGATGAAATAATGAAACGAGCGCTAGGGTTGAAAGGGAATTTACCAGAGTTGGCAAAGCACCCTAAGCTAGTGGTACCTAAGCACTAATCACGAACAGGATTCTCGTGGGCTTATGAATGACAAAGGGTTGATACATCTGTATCAACCCTTTTAAATATTTATTCGAGAAAAGAGCGTTAAGCGTAGGCGCAGCGTAGCTTCATTATCTCTTGATTGATTTCATTAACCGTTTTGAAATGACGTTGTTCTGCTTGTTCAGGCAAGATAAGCTTTCCGTTGTTAAACTCAAATTTACCTACTCCATATATATAGATCCTTCCTTTAAATAGTCGACTAACATGTTTAGCAATCATCCCTGGAGTATAGCGCTTAAACAGTCTCATATTTTATTCCTTTTTATTTTCCTAGCCCTGCGAATTATAGATAGTCTTCGGATATTTATTGTGACAAGACCGAAGATAAGTGCAGTGTTATGTTCTTATATTGGATATTTGTGCTGCTGTAGGCAGTTTTTTGGATTTATATCTAATTCAGTGTGATGTTACCCTAAAATAATATTAACCAAATGAACTGCCTCTCTCTTTTTAGGTAGGAGTATTAAGCCGCACTATTATGACGTTTTAAAGAATAGCGTGAATTTTACTGAAAGTGTTAATTTTATGTTAATTTAAGCAAAAAAAAGCCCGCATTGAGCGCGGGCGAATAGTCACAGATGCATTACACAAAAGTGGATGTACTGATTGACTCAGTGGATTCACTTTGATGGCTAAACTCTTGGCTATGTCCAACCAGATTTAGTCAACACAAGAAGGTTACAATAAAATTCACAATGTGACTATTTATGTTAATTAATTGATTTAAAATTCACCGTTAATATGTATTACTTATGATCTAAACCAAAGCGAGCGATGTAATAAATTGTTTATTACATATTTTTTATAGCCAGCGTCACATTAAGATTCTTTGCAAATATCAGCAAAAATAGGCTGACAGAGATCAACGAGCGTTTGTCTGTCGAGTGCAATCCCTGCCATCGTGCTACCACTACTGATGGTCACTTCTGAATGCTGAAGAATTTTATGATCAAATATAATAGGCATTGATCGTTTCAGTAATAGCGGGGTAACGGTGCCAATTTGATAGCCAGTGATCTTCTCTACATCCGCTAGACTCACGCAAGTCATACGCTTGCATTGCAATATTGCGCGAACTTTCTTGGGATCAATGGCTTGATCTCCTGGTGCACATGCTAAAGCAAGCTGATGATTCATATCTCGCAGTAGAATAGACTTCACCATTTGTTCGGGCTGAATACCGCGTTGTTGTGCGGCATCTTCGATATTGATGGCTGGTGTTTGGTGAGGCAACAAACGAAACGGTATCTGTTGCATCTCCAAGAATTGCATTAAGTTAGTTGAGATCATGATAATTCGCAGGCCTTATTCATCATCTAAAGAGTAGGGTAGTGCTTCAATTGCCCACTGACTTGTTGGCTGATCTTTAAGGCGTAGCTGTACGTCATCATCTAAATTATTTGGCAATACGATAAGACCAATAGCGACACCATTATCGAATTGATAGTGCTTCATTAGCGTCCCCGCGCTTCGCCAGTTATCGCCCACCGCGCGTTCTAGCTCAATAGGTGTATCAACGGGAAGTGGGTGGCTTGTCGTGCCGCTGACAATAAACATCGCACGCTTATTGATGCCACGGTATTTGGCTCTAGCGACTGTCTCTTGTCCTGTGTAGCACCCCTTTGAAAAGCTAATACCATTCAGGGCTTGTAAGTTTAAAGCTTGTGGAATGTGTTCATTCTGGTTGGTTTGAGTGATTTGAGGTTGTGCGTGCTCAATATCAAAACGTGTCCATACTGATTCATCCACATTCACCGCTTCAATGGTGTCGATGATCTGTTTTGCGCGCTCTTGGTTCACTAACAGAACCCAGCGGTTCTTATCAATTTTGACTGCGCTACCGCCATCAATGTCACGAACATCACCTTGGGTTGCATTTAGGCTTTTCACATATTGTTCAGCGTTTTCACCAATGAGACCGAGAACTACATCTTCGCCCTGTTCGATATCGACCTTAGAGAAAATGGCGTATTTTTTAATTTCAGTCAGCTCGATATCAATCGCAGATTTTTGTTGCAGTAGCGCATAGCCGCCGTTGTGATGAAATAGGCGAAAGATGCTCCACACTTTTCCTTTTGCGTCGCAATGTGCGCCGAGAGTTGATTGTGTCGCAGTTAAAGAAACAACATCACAGGTCACTTGCCCTTGAAGGTAGGATTTTTTATCGTCACCAATCATGGTGATAGTACCAAGTTGATCTAAGACTGAAATCATTAAGCTTGGCAGTGCTGCATCTCTATTTTGAGATATAGGTGCGAAATCGTTGAGCGAGTTCATATGATCATTACCTAAATATGGTTGAATTCCCTTTATGTTAATCTTGTTAGGATTTTTTGTCAGCATTGATAGGGACTGTGACTCACTTAGTGGTTGAATTTATGTGGGCTTGGTACACTTCGAGTAAATAACCATAAGGTGAGGATAAGCAATGTACACCGCAGAACAAAAAGCACGCATCAAATGGGGCTGCCGTCGAGGAATGCTTGAATTAGACGTCGTAATCATGCCTTTTTTTGAAGAATGTTTTGATACTCTTCAAGAACAAGAACAGCGTGATTTTGTTTCATTATTGGAGTGCGATGATCCTGATTTATTTACTTGGATCATGGGTCACTCTCGTAGCGAAAACCTAGGTCATGCTTGTATGGTTGATAAAATTGTCGCGCATAACCTCAGTAAAGTGCGCTAAGCTCCAAATTTTCCGCTCTAAAATTGCTCATGTATTGACGATTGCGATCGTGCTTTCTATTACATGGGCAATCATTTTTTCTCCCATACCTTTAGTCGTGAGTGTTTTCATCGGCTCTAAGTTATTTATCTACTGGTTTCATCAGCAAATTCTTCCTACCGCTATTTTGGGATCCGTGACGATTCACGGTCGCACCTCTTTTGATTGGCAGGAGGAAAACTATTCGATCAGAGGCGTTAACCTTCTGTTCGCTTGGTGGTTTATTGCTTTAAAAGATAATCGAGGGTCTGGGTATTTAATTTGGCGAGATGGTTGCAGTAACATAGATTATCGACATTTACTGGTAGTGCTTAAAAACGCGCACAGAAGCCGTTAAATCGATCGTAACGAGATGTACAAAGAGAGACGTTACGGAATAGATAAATGAAAGGGAGCATGCATGCTCCCTTAAATTATCGACAATTAACGTTTTGGAACAAGGATTGTTGGGCCACTATCTTCAGCCAATTCTGGGTAATCCAGAGTATAGTGAAGACCACGGCTCTCCTTACGTTGCATTGCGCATTTTACCATCAGTTCAGCGACTTGCAGTAGGTTACGTAATTCCAGTAAGTTGTTTGATACACGGAAGTTACTGTAATACTCATGAGTCTCTTGTTGTAGCAACTGAATACGACGAAGTGCACGTTCAAGACGTTTGTCAGTCCGTACAATGCCCATGTAATCCCACATAAATAGGCGTAGCTCATGCCAGTTATGCTGAATGATTACCTCTTCATCTGAATCTCCGACTTTGCTTTCATCCCATGGTGGCAATGATGGAGGAAGTTCAGCTTGTTGGATATTTTCAATGATATCTTTCGCCGCTGCCCAGGCGTATACCACACATTCAAGCAGAGAGTTCGATGCCATGCGATTTGCACCGTGAAGACCTGTGTAACTGACTTCACCAATGGCATAAAGCTGACTAATATCCGTTTGTCCTTGTTTACCTACCATGACGCCACCACAGGTATAATGAGCGGCAGGAACGATTGGGATGGGCTCTTTGGTCATATCAATACCCAAGTCCATCAAGCGAGTATGGATCATTGGGAAGTGCGCCGTAATGAACTCTTCAGGCTTATGACTGATGTCGACGTACATGCAATCTGCGCCTAAACGCTTCATCTCAAAGTCTATCGCTCTTGCAACAACATCACGCGGAGCAAGTTCGCCACGCTCATCAAAATCAGGCATGAAACGAGTGCCATCTGGGCGTTTCAGGTATGCGCCTTCGCCTCGTAAAGCTTCTGTTAGCAAGAAATTGCGAGCTTCTGGATGGAATAAACAAGTTGGGTGGAATTGGTTGAATTCAAGGTTTGCAACACGACAACCCGCACGCCAAGCCATGGCAATCCCATCGCCAGAGGAAACGTCAGGGTTTGAAGTATATTGGTATACTTTTGATGCACCGCCAGTCGCGAGAACGACAAATTTAGCTCGAACCGTTTCAACATGCTCTTGATTTCGGTTCCATATATAAGCACCTACTATTTTGTCTTTATCACCACCGACTTTATCTTCAGTGATAAGATCCAACGCGTTATGGCGCTCTAAAACAGTAATGTTGGGGTGGTTATGAACATTGTCCTGAAGAGAGGTTTGCATCGCCATGCCTGTCGCATCAGCAGCATGAAGAATACGACGGTGGCTATGCCCACCTTCTCTTGTGAGGTGGTAGCGAGGTGCTTCATCGGTATCATTTTCAACTCGATCAAATGGCACACCGCCATCAATCAACCATTGCACACATTCCTTTGCATTTTCAGCGATAAATTTAACGGTATCTTCTTCGCATAATCCAGCGCCTGCAATTTGCGTATCTTGTACGTGAGACTCAATACTGTCTGATTCATCAAATACAGCGGCAATACCACCTTGAGCGTAGTAAGTTGCGCCTTCACTACGAGGGCCTTTACTTAATACGATTACTTTTCCATATTCAGCGACACGTAACGCTAACGACAAACCTGCCGCGCCACTTCCTACCACTAATACATCACATTGATGTTCACGGTTTACGTTCATAAAACTATTAAAATCCCGATCTATAGTAGAGTTTCCTACTCTTATCCAACTGCATTGGTAACGTATTTTAGCTCAGAATCTGTCGCTATCAATGCAATACTTTGTAAATGCCATTGCTTTTCGCTAATGTGGCCCTCAAATTCCTTGAGAATTATTATTTTTAGATTACATCACATAACGAAGTATTAATGACAAATATTTTAGAATCATTTGAACTTTCTAAAATAACTTTAGTCACAATAGTGCTCGTGTAAGCGGTGGAGTCAATACTACATTCTGCATAATTAGAGCCCATATCTGAGAAGGTATAGGGCAGAACAATAGGAGTACACGCTCGAATGAACGAGCAGCTGACCGACCAGGTATTGATAGAGCGAGTTCAGAGCGGAGATAAGCAAGCCTTTAATCTTTTGGTTATTAAGTACCAAAATAAAGTGTGCAATCTTATTTCTCGGTATGTGAATAATTCTGGTGATGTACCAGATGTCGCACAAGAAGCATTTATTAAAGCTTATCGTGCAATTCCAAACTTCCGAGGAGAAAGTGCGTTCTACACTTGGTTATATCGTATTGCTGTGAATACCGCTAAAAATCACATTGTTGCCCAAAGTCGTAGACCGCCGGCGAGTGATGTTGATGCTGAAGACGCTGAATACTACGAAACGGGTAATGCATTAAAAGAAATTTCGAACCCTGAGAACTTAACGCTGTCCAAAGAATTGAAGCAGGTAGTTTTCAGTGCAATCGAAGCGTTACCTGAAGATTTAAAGACTGCAATGACGTTACGAGAGCTAGAAGGCTTGAGTTACGAAGAAATTGCAGAAGTGATGGATTGTCCCGTAGGAACAGTACGTTCGCGTATTTTCCGTGCTCGTGAAGCGGTGGAAAAGAAAATTAACCCTCTTTTACAGCGCTAATAGTAGTAATTAATATGGTGAAAATAATGGCTGACAAAGAAAAGCTTTCGGCACTCATGGATGGAGAGTCAATCGATACTGCTCTAATTGCAGAGACTGAGATTGATCAAGAAAGCCAGCAAACTTGGCAGAACTATCACTTAATCGGTGATGTGATGCGTGGTGATACCCCCAATAATTTGGAGTGGAACATAGCAGACGGCGTGATGGCTGCTTTGGATAATGAGCCAGCGCATACTAAACTAGATAATGTAACGGATTTGCATACAGCCAAAATTGAATCACAACCAACACCTATGCAGGCGAAAAGACAATTGCCAGCGTGGTTGGCTCAATTTGGTCAGGTCGCAATGGCGGCATGTGTATCCATGGTCGTTATTTTAGGCGTCCAGCAATATAGTGGTAGTGAATCAAACCAAGCTAACGTTGCTCAGATCCCAGTGCTACAAACGGTTCCTTTTTCAGGAAGTGTTGAACCTGTGAGTCTGACTCGTGAGTCTGTACATAAAGGCCCAAGCGAAGCGAATGTACAAGAACAACGTCGTCGCATTAACGCTTTGTTGCAAGATTATGAGTTACAATTGAGATTAAACAGTGATACATCCGTCGTTGATGAACACCAAGAATCGGTAATTGAATGAAAAAAATTCTAATCAGTGCATTGACGCTGGCTAGTTTGATGATCCCTCAAGCCTTTGCAGAAGAGAAACCTGCGGAGGCTTTATTACATCAGATGAGCGAAGCGAGTTTGCATCTTAATTATGAGCTTTCTTATATCTTAATTAAGAAAAATAGCATTGAGCCGTTGCTCTATCGTCATGCGAACAGTGACCAGCAATTGGCGCACTTAGTTTATTTAAGTGGTCCCGTTCGAGAAGTGATTCGCCGTGGCAATGAAGTGAGTTATGTCGAGCCAGGCATTGACCCTTTTACCATTGAATCTGGGAAAATGGTCGCGCCAGTTATGCCGATGTTAATGAGTAATATTGATGAGCTAAATCAGTATTACGACTACGTAAAAGTGGGACGAGCACGTGAGGCTGGTGCTGCGGCTCAAGTGCTACGGATTGTTCCAAAAGATGGCTTGAGATACTCCTACGTGTTATGGGTTGATGAAAAAAGCAAGCTACCATTACGTGCAGATCTGATTGATCGTGATGGCGAGGTGTTGGAACAATACCGAACGATTTCGTATGCAGTGAACAGTAAAATAGCCGATGTCATGAGCGGCTTGCAGCAAGCGCAATTACCAGAAGTGCTTTCTCTTCCTAAAGGGAATGTAAAGCAGAGTGATTGGAAAGTAAGTTGGGTGCCTGATGGCTTTCAGGCTAAAGATATGAATCGCTATCGAATGGCAACAACGGGTCGTATGGTTGAGAGCCAAATGTACAGCGATGGTCTATTTAATTTTTCAATCTATGTCGCAGACAAAGATGATAACTCGCTAAAAGGCCAGTTAGTTCGCCAAGGTCGTCGGACATTACATAGCTTCCTCAACGGTTCTCACGAAATTACCGTGGTTGGTGATATTCCGCCTGCAACGGCAAAGCGGATCGCTGAGTCAGTGACACTCCCGGCAATGACAAGCATTGCATCAGAGAAAAAAAGCCAATGATGACAGCATTAGCAACGATAACGGATGTTCACTCTACACCTAATGGTTATCAGGTGGCGTTAAGTTGTGAGCAAACGACAAGTTGCAGCAGTTGCTCATCTCAAAAAAGTTGTGGGACGGGCATCGTGTCAAAGGCGGTGGGTAATAAAGCGTTAAATTGGGAGTTGACCACCAAAAGCCTAGTGCATGAAGGGCAAGTGGTTGAAATTGGCTTTCCAGAAAAAAGCTTACTGCAATCCGCCGCTATTGTGTATTTAGTTCCGCTGTTTATGTTGATGGTTGGAGCGGCTGTAGGCCAATTGCTTATCGCACCCACATTGCAACTTGGGGAAGGGGCGGTGATCCTGACTTCAGCGCTTTTTGCATACGCTGGTTTGTGGTTATCTAAGCGTCTCTCAAAACCGATAGCCGAGCAATCTCAACAAGAAGTGATTCTTATCAGAGTGCTTGGTGAGCCAATTACCTAATATATGGTGCGTAGCGTGCCGAAATTGGGTAGAATCTGCCAACTTGATTGAAATGCCGTCAGCGTACGGCTTTCTTATTCTTCCATTTATAAAGAGCTAAGTCACACCAAGCCTATGAAGCACATTCGTAATTTTTCCATTATTGCCCATATCGACCACGGTAAATCGACCCTTTCTGACCGCTTGATCCAAGTTTGTGGCGGATTAAGTGAACGCGAAATGGACGCGCAAGTTCTCGATTCAATGGATCTAGAACGTGAACGTGGTATCACAATTAAAGCGCAAAGTGTGACGCTGGACTATAAAGCTCAAGATGGTGAAACTTACCAGCTTAACTTTATCGATACTCCAGGACACGTCGACTTTTCGTATGAAGTTTCTCGTTCATTAGCGGCCTGTGAAGGTGCGCTATTGGTGGTGGATGCAGGCCAAGGGGTTGAAGCTCAAACTCTTGCGAACTGTTACACCGCCATCGAAATGGATCTAGAAGTTGTTCCAATCCTAAACAAGATTGACCTACCAGCGGCAGATCCTGAACGCGTAGCTGAAGAGATTGAAGAAATTGTTGGTATCGACGCGATGGAAGCCACGCGTTGTTCTGCAAAAACAGGTTTAGGCGTTGATGAAGTTCTTGAAACCATCGTAAAACAGATCCCAGCACCAGAAGGTGATCCAGAAGCGGCAACTCAAGCTCTGATCATTGACTCATGGTTTGATAACTACTTAGGTGTTGTCTCTTTGGTTCGAATCAAAAATGGTTCACTGAAGAAAAACGACAAAATTAAAGTCATGAGTACAGGCCAAATTTGGGGTATTGACCGTATCGGTATCTTTACACCAAAACAGATCGATACTGATGTCTTGAACACTGGCGAAGTGGGTTGGGTGGTTTGTGGTATTAAAGACATTCTAGGTGCACCAGTCGGCGATACGCTAACGCACGCTAAAGGCGGGTGTGAAGAGCGTCTACCAGGTTTCCAAAAAGTGAAGCCACAAGTGTATGCAGGCCTATTCCCAGTATCTTCTGATGATTACGAAAACTTCCGTGATGCACTGGGCAAATTAAGCTTGAATGACGCGTCGTTATTCTATGAACCAGAAAGTTCAGCAGCACTTGGTTTTGGTTTCCGTTGTGGCTTCTTAGGAATGCTACACATGGAGATCATTCAAGAGCGTTTAGAGCGTGAGTATGACTTAGACCTGATTACAACAGCACCAACCGTAGTGTACGAAGTCGTGCTAAATAACGGTGATCTACTGTATGTCGATAGTCCGTCAAAACTTCCGGCGACCAATGATCTTGAAGAGATCCGTGAGCCTATTGCACGCTGTAATATCTTAGTACCGTCTGACTACCTAGGAAACGTAATCAGCCTATGTGTTGAGAAGCGTGGCGTACAGGTTGATATGGTTTACCACGGTAACCAAGTTGCACTTACGTACGATATTCCAATGTCAGAAGTGGTTTTAGACTTCTTTGACCGTTTGAAATCAACGTCTCGTGGTTACGCGTCGTTAGACTACAACTTCCAGCGTTATGAAACATCGAACATGGTTCGTGTTGATGTATTGATTAACGGTGACCGAGTTGATGCGCTTGCAATCATTACTCACCACGACAATGCGCAGAGTCGCGGTCGTCTATTGGTTGAGAAGATGAAAGAATTCATTCCTCGTCAAATGTTTGATATTGCAATTCAAGCGGCAATTGGTGCGCATATCATCGCTCGTTCAACCGTTAAGCAGTTGCGTAAAAACGTAATCGCAAAATGTTACGGTGGCGATATCAGCCGTAAGAAAAAACTGTTGAAGAAACAGAAAGAAGGTAAGAAGCGAATGAAGCAGATCGGTAACGTTGAACTGCCTCAAGAAGCATTCCTTGCGATTCTTCATGTTGGTAAAGACTAATTATTAGCGCTTTAGTCACTTGTTATGCAAGTTAAGCTGTAGTGCAATTTAAGTGAAAGAGTTTCGGCTCTTTCACTTTTGTATTTTTTAGATAAGGGAAGTCAATGGCTAATACATTTTCACTGATTCTTGTAATAGTAACGCTTGTTACTGGTCTTGTTTGGACGCTAGAGAAATTAGTATGGGGCAAGAAACGTCAGCAAAAAGTGGCAGATGTTGAGGCTCAAACGAATGGTATTGATGACGCTGTAGCCGCAAAAGTCGCTCAACAACCGTGGTGGATTGAAAACAGTGTTTCCATCTTCCCTGTGATCGCTTTTGTATTAGTATTGCGCTCTTTTATCTTTGAACCGTTTCAAATTCCATCAGGCTCAATGATGCCAACGTTATTGGTTGGAGATTTCATCTTAGTGGAAAAATACGCTTACGGAATTAAAGACCCCGTTTGGCGTACTCAGTTAGTTGAAACAGGCAAGCCTGAACGTGGTGATACCGTGGTATTTAAATACCCACCGCAACCAAATATCGATTACATTAAGCGTGTTGTTGGTATGCCGGGTGATACGGTACGTTACAGCAGTGATAAAGAAGTATGCATTCAGCCTAAAGGCGAGCGCAGTTGTACGCCTGTGAAGCTAAGCAATGTGGTTGAAAGTGAGTTTATCCAAAATGGTATTCCACTGGTTCAACTTGATGAGCAGCTAAGCGAGCAAGGGCACCAAATTTTAATTAATCCATTACGTCGTGATCGCGTTGAAGCGTATCAACCTCGTGGTGGTGTCAATGAGTGGATCGTTCCACAAGGTCAGTACTTTGTTATGGGTGATAACCGTGATAACAGTGCTGATAGCCGCTACTGGGGTTTTGTCCCTGAAGCGAACTTAGTCGGCAAAGCGGTCGCAATTTGGATCAGCTTTGAGTTTGAACGTAGTGCAGACAGCGTGTTGCCTGCATGGATTCCAACTGGTGTGCGTTTTAACCGCATCGGTGGTCTTCATTAATCGATACATTTAACCAATAGAGAAAGTATGAATTCTCCAATTGCTAAACTAGAGAGAAGGCTCGGCTATCAGTTTAATGATGCTGAGCTTATGAACCTGGCGCTGACTCACCGTAGCGCCAATGGTAAACACAATGAACGTCTTGAGTTTCTGGGCGATTCAATTTTAAGTTTTGTCATTGCTGATGAACTTTATCACCGTTTTCCAAAGGTGAATGAAGGGGACATGAGCCGTATGCGTGCAACACTTGTGCGTGGCCATACATTGGCAGAACTAGGTCGAGAATTTGATCTAGGAGATTATTTAAAATTAGGTCCAGGTGAGTTGAAAAGTGGCGGTTTCCGTCGTGATTCTATCCTTGCAGATGCTGTGGAAGCGATCATCGGCGCTATCTATTTAGATAGTGATGTCGAAGTGATTCGTGGCGTAGTATTAAGCTGGTATAAAACTCGCCTAGATTCAATTGAGCCTGGTGTGTCACAAAAAGATCCAAAGACTCGCTTACAAGAGTTTTTGCAAGGTAGAAGAAAGTCGCTACCTGTCTATACAGTGACTAATATTAAAGGTGAAGCACACAACCAAGAGTTTACGGTTTCGTGTGATGTGGCAGGTGTGGATAAACCTGTTATCGGTAAAGGCACCAGCCGCCGCAAGGCAGAGCAAGCGGCCGCTGAAACAGCACTAGAGCAACTGACCAATGTCTGATAACAATGAATTCGATATTGATGCTTATTTCGCATCAGAGAAAGTAGAGCCAAGCTTACCGGAAAACCAACATTGTGGTTTTATCGCTATCGTTGGCCGCCCAAACGTTGGTAAATCGACACTTTTGAACCATATTTTAGGACAAAAGATCTCGATCACCTCGCGTAAACCTCAAACGACTCGTCACCGTATCATGGGTGTTGAAACGGAAGGGGATTACCAAGCGATTTACGTTGATACTCCAGGGCTTCATATTGAAGAGAAGCGAGCGATTAACCGTTTGATGAACCGTGCGGCGAACAGCTCTCTGAGTGATGTGAACCTGGTTTTCTTCCTAGTAGACGGTACTCATTGGACTGATGATGACGAGATGGTACTTAACAAACTGAAGAAGACTGATTTCCCAGTTGTGTTATGCATCAATAAAGTCGATAACGTTCAAGACCGTAACGATGTTATGCATCACATGCAGGCAGTTTCTGAAAAGATGGACTTCCTTGATGTTGTGCCAATTTCAGCAAAGAATGGTAAGAACATTGATGTATTGCGTAAGCATGTACATGAGCATCTACCAAAAGCAACGCATCACTTCCCAGAAGAGTATGTGACAGACCGTTCTCAACGTTTTATGGCGTCAGAAATTATCCGTGAAAAGCTAATGCGCTTCACGGGTGATGAGCTACCATATTCGGTGACGGTAGAGATCGAACGCTTTGATTACAATCCTGATAACGACGGATTCCATATCAATGCATTGATCTTAGTTGAACGTACTGGTCAGAAAAAAATGGTGATTGGTAAAGCTGGCGAAAAGATCAAAACCATTGGTCGCGAAGCTCGTCTGGATATGGAAGAACTATTCGGGCGTAAAGTTTACCTAGAAACTTGGGTTAAAGTTAAATCTGGCTGGGCTGATGATGAACGAGCATTGCGTAGCTTAGGTTATATCGACGATTTGTAATCCTGACTAGGATGCTTAGCCGTTAACAAGAGAGAGTGTATACTCTCTCTTTTCATATCTGAAAGAAGGTAATGTGAGTGAGTGATGGATTTCAGCGCTGCTTCGTATTGAACCGCCGACCTTACAGTGAAACCAGCTTAATTCTTGATGTATTCAGTGAAGAGTATGGGCGAGTCACACTGTTGTCAAAAGGTGCCCGAAGCAAACGTTCCAACTTGAAAGGAGCCTTGCAAGCGTTCACGCCATTACTTTTAAAATGGTCAGGTAATGGTTCAATGAAAACGTTGCGCCAAGCCGAACCCATCAGTTTAGGCTTACCTCTATCTGGTATTAACCTGTTTTCGGCCATGTATGTAAATGAGCTAATTGGGCGCGTACTGAGGCAAGAAGAGCCGTTTCCTGCGCTGTTTCACGATTATTTATTTGCATTGACTGAGCTTGCTCACAACGATAACCCAGAACCCGCCTTACGCCGATTTGAACTCGCGTTGCTTTCTGCAATGGGATATGGCGTCGATTTTTTGCATTGCGCAGGCTCTGGAGAAGATGTTGATCCTGATATGACTTATCGCTATCGGGAGCAGAAAGGTTTCATCGCGAGTGTTCGCAGAGATAACCTCACCTTCATGGGAAATGAGTTGATTGCAATCAGTGAAAGACGCTTCCTCACGAAAGAGCAGTTAAAAGCAGCAAAGCGCTTTACACGCATAGCATTAAAGCCGTATCTTGGCGGCAAACCATTAAAAAGTCGGGAACTGTTTATTTCCAGAACAGCCATTCCCAGAGCACGGAGTATTGGAAAATGAGCTCAATCCTTTTAGGCGTCAATATCGATCACATCGCAACATTACGTAACGCTCGTGGTACAAAATACCCAGATCCTGTTCATGCTGCTGAGATTGCTGAACGAGCAGGCGCAGACGGCATCACTATTCATTTACGAGAAGATCGCCGCCATATTCTAGATCGCGATGTACGTATTTTGAGAGAAACACTGCAAACGCGTATGAACCTTGAAATGGCTGTGACCGATGAAATGGTCGAAATCGCGCTGCAAACTAAACCTGAGTACGTCTGTTTAGTGCCAGAAAAACGTGAAGAGTTGACAACTGAAGGTGGCTTAAACGTTGTTGGTCAGCTTGAGAAAATTAAAGCCGCTACTGAAAAATTGACGGCGGCCGGCATTAAAGTGTCTCTATTTATTGATGCAGACCGAGAGCAGATTGATGCGGCAAAAGCGTGTGGAGCGCCATTTATTGAGCTTCATACAGGCCATTATGCCGATGCAGAAACTGAAAACGATCAGCAAGATGAGCTGAAAAAGATTGCTGCAGGTGCAAGCTACGCAGATGATCTTGGGATTACCGTGAACGCAGGGCATGGTTTGACTTACCACAATGTAGGCCCAATTGCGGCGTTACCAGAAATTTATGAATTGAATATTGGCCACTCGATTATGGGTCGCGCCGTGTTTGATGGTTTACAAAAAGCCGTTACTGATATGAAAATTGCCATGCAAGTCGCGCGTAACTCATAGAATATTGAGTCATTAAAATAAACTGTTTTAGGGTGATGTGATCATGGCCATTGTTGGATTAGGAACTGATATTGCTGAAATAGAGCGAGTCGAAAAAGCCTTAGCTCGAAGTGGGGATGCCTTTGCACAACGTATTCTTGCTGAATCTGAGTATCAAACCTTTCAACAACTAAAACAGCAAGGCCGCTTTCTAGCTAAACGTTTTGCAGCGAAAGAAGCGGCTTCAAAAGCCCTAGGAACAGGGATTGCTCATGGGGTGACATTTCATGACTTTATCATCTCAAATAATGAGCATGGCAAGCCGATACTCACTTTGCAAAACAAAGCATTAGAGATCGCCCAAGCTCAGCAAGTCACATCAAGTCATCTCTCTATTTCAGATGAACGCCACTATGCGGTAGCGACGGTTGTATTTGAATCATAACGCCATTTCTTTACTTACGTCTCTGTGATGTAAAGGTTCGCGGTGGCTTTGACTTTATCCATCTCATCTTGTAATTCAAATAACTCAGGTTCTATATCCTCAACGCTAGAGCCTGAACGCAGGGCTTTCTCAATCGTGGCACAAATACCCTTTAACCGTGGAACGCCACTGTAAGAGCAGCTACCATGCAGTTTATGAACCACATGAATTAGTTCATCCATATCATATTTTTCTTCTTCAATAGCTTGCTCAACAACCACGTAAACCTCGGGAATGAAATCGACCAGCATCTTAAGCATATCCTTGGCAAGATCAGGCTTATTCGCCGCTTGTTTGAGTGCGATTTGCCAGTCAATGATCATGTCTTTATGCTCAGGCTTGGTATCCGAGTGTAGGCTAGGCTCCGATTGAGGTAAGGAAAGCTTGTCTACTTCGGTGTGTTGAGTCAGTGGACTCCAATGCACAAGAACTTGCTGTAATACATGCTCTTCAATTGGTTTGGTGAGGTAATCATCCATTCCTGCCTCAAGGAGTCTATCTCTCTCTCCACTCATCGCGTGCGCGGTGACTGCGATCACTGGAGTGTTGGCATTTAAAGCGGTTTTCTTTATTTGTGAGCATGCGGTAACACCATCCATCTGTGGCATTTGAATGTCCATTAAGATGATATCAAACTTCTGACGCTCTGCTTCTTTAACCGCCTTTAGTCCATTCGAACATGAGATGACGCTATCTACTCGCTCTTCTAATAGTGCGGTAATCAGCTTTAAGTTTGCGGGATTATCATCAACCGCCATCACTTTGAGTGGTACTTTCTCTTCGTATTGCGTCTCTACAGGAGCAGCAATAAGCGTCGGTGATTGGTGAGTAATTAAGGTCTGTAGCAACTTCTTACGAGATATCGGTTTAGTAATACAGTGAATGTCGTAGGTTTTCATTAGCTGCTCAGCCAGCGCCAATTCTGTACTTGGTGTCCCCACAATGACATTCGGAGACATAGCAAATGCTCGACGGATCCACGAATCAAGTAGCTCTTTTTCATGAGTTTGGTTTGGAGACAGATTCAACAATACATAATCATACGGTTCTGAGTTATCAGGCATCACCGAGCGGTAAGTAATGATCAAGCCTTCTTGTGTCAATGATTGCTGAGTAATGGACGCCGCTTGCATGTTAGGTTCGATAAGCAATAAACGTTTTTGGGCAAGACAATCGGTATCCAGCAAGTCCGTCATTGGCATATCGGTAATATTCAAACGGAGCGTGAACCAGAAAGTTGAGCCTTGATGCAATCTACTGGTTAGACTGATCTCACCGCCCATTTGCCCCACTAATTTTTGGGTGATAACCAGACCAAGCCCTGTACCACCATATCGACGTGAAATGCTGGCATCTGCCTGACTGAATGCTTGGAAAAGTTGCGCTTGTTGTCTTTCTGAAATGCCAATACCGGTATCTCTGACCGTAAATTGAAGCTCTACCGCATCCTCATTCTGAGAACGAAGTTCAACGCCAATATCGATGTTGCCTCGCTCTGTGAATTTAATCGAGTTGCCGACAAGGTTGGTTAAGATCTGTTGGATTCGAAGTGGATCGCCAATGACGCCCGCAGGGATTTTAGGATCAACTTTGAGAGTGAGCTCTAAGCCTTTTTCATGTGCGCTGGTGGCTTGAAGGTTCACCACCTGCTCCAAACTCTCTTGGAACTCAAATGGGATGTTTTCTAATGCTAGTTTGCCCGCTTCAAGTTTCGAGAAATCCAAAATATCATTAATAATATTCAGTAGGTTATTCGCTGAACGTTCAATGGTTTGAAGATAATCGATCTGCCCATTAGAGAGTTGCGTCTTGAGCATTTGGCGAGTAAATCCAATCACACCATTGAGTGGCGTTCTTAGCTCATGCGACATATTCGCAAGGAACTCAGATTTTACACGAGCCGCTTCTTGAGCGCGTTTCTTCGCAATATCCAACTCCACGTTTTGAATCTCTAACTGCTCTAATGTTTCACGTAAATCTGAGGTCGCTTGATCGATACTGTGTTGCATCTCGACATGATATTCAGATAGTGAAACCGCCATGGCGTTGATACCATTTTTGAGCGAGTCCAGTTCGCCATGCATTTTCCCTTCAATCCTGACATCAAGATGACCACGACGAATGCGGTCTACCATATTCTTCATGTAAGTTATGGGGCGAGTGACATCGTGCATCAAACGAAAAGCGAAAAAACCAGAAAGCCCTAAGCCCATAATGAGCACAAGACCCGCTGAAAATATCTCTTGATACTGTTGTAAGCGAAGTGAAGATAGGTCGAGCTCTATAGCAATATAACCCAAAGCTTGATCCGTATTTGGTTGCCCATGATTGATCAGTTGAGTTTCAGAGATGATCGGAGTGCGTAAGATTAGGGTATTATCAAACAGTTCAGAAGAGCCTAACGCAGGAATGGGTTCATCTTTCGAGAACATCAAACTTTCAAAGCTGGGGTGGAAGTTAGAGGTCACGAAGAGTTCGTGTTGGTCATCAAAAACGGCAATACTACGGACGATTTCAGAGTTTTTTCGGTGCGCATAACTGATGAGTCGCCTTACCGATTCACGATTTTGTTCCGCCATCCCCTGCTCACTTGCAATGGCGAGTGGCTCAATGATACTCGTGCCTGTGGTGATCACTTGAGTTTCAAGGTCGTGATAGCGGTTAAATGAGAAGAAAGCACTTAAAAGCAGACCAATAATTAAGGTCGGAGCGAGAGTTAGTGTAATAACGCGGGCACGTAAGCCGTATCTAGTCATGTTCTCTGATTACATTACTGTCTGGATATGGGAAAATGAACCCTTCAAGAATAGTGGGCTCATCGAATTATCGATTAGCTTAATCAAGTCGGCCCAGTTCGACAATCATTCCAGAGTAGAATAGTGACTCTGAGTGAAAATAATTTACTTAATAAATATTGCAGGCATAGAGCATGGCGCGTTTTTTTCAACCAAAAAAGAAAACTCAATTAGAGACCAAACATCAGTCAATTTTGGTGGAACGAATGGATCACCAAGGCGCGGGAATCGCGTTCCAAAAAAATAAGCCACTGTTTATTGATGGTGCACTGCCTGGTGAAGAAGTCTTAGTGCAGTTAACTGAAAGTAAAAGTAAGTACTCACGTGCTAAGTTGATTAAAGTGTTAACGCCAAGCGAACAGCGTATGAAACCTTTTTGTCCGCACTTTAATGAGTGTGGAGGCTGTAACTTCCAGCATCTAGATTACGTTGCTCAAAGCGAGCATAAAAGCCAATCGCTTCATCAGTTAATGAACAAGTTTGTCGATCAAAATACGGACTTAGCACCTGCGATCATAGGAGAAGCGCTAGGGTATCGCCGCCGCGCTCGTATGAGTTTATTTGTTGATAAGAAAACTCGCCAGCTACAGTTTGGGTTCCGTAAAAAACAGAGCAAGCTTATCGTCAATGTGACCGATTGTGCGGTGTTAGAACCAAGCTTGAATCAGTTGCTGCCAAAAATTAAGCATATACTGTCAGGTTTTTCATCACCCGCTATTCTGGGGCATGTTGAATTGGTTTTAAGTGATAAAGGCCCTGTTATTGTATTGCGCCACCTTAAGCCTCTCTCTGAACAAGAGAATAGCCAATTGCTTGAGTTTGCCAAACAGAATTCGGCAACGCTCTATTTGATGCCAGAAACCGATCAGTTACATCTGGTTTATGGTGAAGAGCCGTCTTACAGCGAAACAGGCGTTAAGGTGCCTTTCTCGCCGAATGACTTTATTCAGGTGAATAAAAACGTAAACCAGAAAATGGTTGAGCAAGCACTTGAATGGCTAGATCCGCAAAGCGATGAGCGTATTCTTGATCTTTTCTGTGGAGTAGGGAACTTTAGCTTACCTATCGCCAAGCGAGCTCAATTTGTTGTTGGGGTAGAAGGGGTTGAAGAGATGGTGCAGCGAGCGGCAAGCAATGCGGTTGTTAACCAGATAACCAATACCGCTTTTTACCAAGCAAACTTAGAAGATGATCTTAGCCATCAAGGTTGGGCGAGTGAGAAATTTGATAAAGTATTGCTCGATCCTGCACGCGCTGGAGCGAGTGGGATCGTGGATCAACTTTCGAAGCTTGGAGCGAAGAGTATTGTGTACGTCTCTTGTAATCCTGCTACCCTTGCAAGAGATAGCAAAAGCCTGTTAGAACAGGGTTATCAATTACAAAAATTAGGTATGCTGGACATGTTTCCGCATACGAGCCATTTAGAATCTATGGCATTATTTACAAAGAATAAGAAATAAACAGTCAGTTGAGTAGCCAGAACTAATTGAGGAACAATTAGTCTGATATTTAGATATATAAGAACCAAATACTAGGAATAAATAGATGGTTGCCGTACGAAGCGCGCATTTAAAGCCGAGTGAAAAGTTTGAGTTAGATAATTGGATTTCTAGCCTTGAGCAAGATAGCAAAACATCAAAAAAATTAACCGATGTGTATAAGCAGTGTGAAAGCCTGCTTGGTGATGTCGAAAACGGAAGTTTGTTGCTGTGGCGTGGGCGAGAGATGATCGAAATATTGATCACCTTGTCGATGGATAAGCCAACGTTAGTGGCTGCGCAGTTATTTCCGATTGTCTCTAGTGGGTTATTTGAAAGGCAACAGCTTGAAGAAGCGTACGGTAAGGAAATCGTAAAGCTGATTGATGGCGTTGATGAAATGGCAGCCATCGGTCAATTAAATGTGACGTATGAAAATGCGGAAGGGTCTGGTCAAGTCGATAACGTTCGTCGAATGTTACTGGCGATGGTGGATGATTTCCGTTGCGTGATCATTAAGCTAGCAGAGCGTATCTGTAATCTTCGAGAAGTAAAAGACGAGCCTGATGCGGTGCGTCGCGCGGCAGCAAAAGAGTGTGCTAATATTTATGCGCCTCTCGCGAATCGTCTGGGTATTGGTCAGCTTAAGTGGGAAATTGAAGATTACGCTTTCCGCTACCAACAGCCTGAAACCTATAAACAGATCGCTAAACAGTTATCTGAGCGTCGTATCGTCCGCGAACAGTATATTGAAGACTTCGTGACGGATCTTTCTTCTGAAATGAAAGGTTATCAAATTAATGCTGAAGTGAGCGGTCGACCAAAACACATCTACAGTATTTGGCGCAAGATGCAGAAGAAAAGCTTAGCCTTTGATGAGCTTTTCGATGTTCGAGCTGTGCGTATCATCGCGGATAAACTGCAAGATTGTTATGCGGCACTTGGTGTGGTTCATACTAAATATAAGCACCTACCAAGCGAATTTGATGATTACGTCGCGAACCCTAAACCAAATGGTTACCAATCGATTCATACCGTGGTGCTTGGGCCGGAAGGGAAAACCATCGAGATCCAGATCCGTACTACGCAGATGCATGACGATTCTGAACTCGGGGTGGCGGCGCACTGGAAATACAAAGAAGGCGCATCGGCAGGTCGTAGCGGCTATGATGAAAAAATTACATGGCTTCGTAAGCTAATTGACTGGCAAGA
This sequence comes from Vibrio genomosp. F6, assembly GCF_005146325.1. Classification (NCBI taxonomy): domain Bacteria; kingdom Pseudomonadati; phylum Pseudomonadota; class Gammaproteobacteria; order Vibrionales; family Vibrionaceae; genus Vibrio; species Vibrio genomosp. F6. Next base: position 55,935 of record NZ_SYUT01000045.1, read on the forward strand.
AGAGATGTCAGATTCTGGCGAAATGCTTGATGAATTGCGCAGCCAAGTGTTTGATGATCGTGTTTATGCCTTTACTCCGCGTGGTGATGTCGTCGACTTGCCTATGGGAGCAACCCCTCTCGATTTTGCATACCACATTCACTCTGAAGTGGGACACCGTTGCATCGGTACCAAAGTCGCAGGACGAATTGTTCCGTTTACTCATAAGTTGAGTATGGGCGATCAAGTTGAAATCGTAACTCAAAAAGAGCCGAACCCATCACGAGACTGGTTGAATCCATCTTTAGGTTTTGTTCATTCAGGTCGAGCAAGAGCTAAGATCAATGCTTGGTTCCGTAAACAAGGTCGAGAGAAGAACCTTGAGGCCGGACGTGAGATCCTTGAAGTTGAACTTGCGAAAGTAGGGGCAACTCTTAAAGATGCCCAACGTTATGCACTGAAGCGATTTAACGTCAATACTAACGATGAACTGTATGCGGGTATTGGCAGCGGTGATCTACGCATTAATCAGGTTATTAACCATATTAATGCGTTAGTAAATAAGCCTACGGCTGAAGAAGAAGATCAAAAAGCGTTAGAAAAACTGCAAGAGTCAGAAAACAAACCCGCTCAACAGAGTCGACCGAAAAAAGATGCGGTTGTCGTTGAAGGGGTTGATAACCTAATGACTCACTTAGCGCGCTGTTGTCAGCCAATTCCGGGTGATGTCATTAAAGGTTATATCACCCAAGGACGCGGTATCTCAGTGCACCGAGCAGACTGTGAGCAACTTGGAGAGCTGAGTTTACATGCGCCTGAACGGATCATCGATACCGTTTGGGGTAGTGGGTTTGTTGGCTCTTACATTCTGACCTTACGAGTGGAAGCGCTGGAGCGTAGTGGTTTACTCAAAGACATTACCTCGCTGTTAGCGAATGAAAAAATAAAAATTACGACTATGAAAAGTCGTACCGACTACAAACGACAAATGTCTGTGATGGACTTTGACTTAGAACTCACCAATGTTGATGTACTAAGCCGAGTCATCGTGCGTTTAGAGCAGTTGAAAGATGTGATGTCGGTGAAGCGTCTAGGTTAACGGCATCATTGAAGGCTTTAAATATAATCAGCACCGCCTATATGGCGGTGTTTTTCTAACTAAAAACTAAGGTGCTAGCATGGCTCAATCCATTGAAGAGTTATTAGAAATAATGTCTCAGTTGCGAGACCCGGAAAGTGGCTGTCCATGGGATCGCAAACAAACGTTTGAAACCATTGTGCCACATACAATTGAAGAAACGTATGAAGTTGTGGATGCGATTAATAATAAAGATTGGTCAAATTTGAAAGAAGAACTGGGCGATTTATTGTTTCAAGTTATCTTTTATAGTCAGATCGCTAAAGAACAACAACTGTTTGATTTTAATGACGTTGTAGAAGGTGTTAATGAGAAACTAACTCGTCGTCACCCGCATGTCTTTTCGGATAAAACATTTTCAAGTGATGAAGAGCTGAATGCGAATTGGGAAGCTGAAAAAATCAAAGAAAAGTCACAATTAGGCAAAACAGAAAAAAGTATTCTAGACTCAATACCAAAATCGTTACCAGCATTATCACGAGCCAATAAAATTCAAAAAAAGTGCGCTCAGTATGGATTTGATTGGGACACGATAGGCCCTGTTGCCGATAAAGTATTAGAGGAAGTGGATGAAGTGCTCGAAGAAGCGCTTCAAGTCACCCCAAATGAAGACTTAGTCGAAGAAGAATTAGGAGATCTGCTGTTTGCAACTGTGAACTTGGTCCGCCATTTAGGAAAAAATCCAGAATCGGCGTTAACCAAAGCAAATTTAAAATTTGAACGTCGCTTTCATGGAATTGAAAAAAAAGTACAAAAACAAGGTAAGGAATTAGGCGACTTTTCACTGCTGGAGCTAGACAGGATGTGGGATGAAGTGAAGATCGAAGAAAAAACGAAATAGAAACTTTCTAACGGAATTGATTTGAAGCAAAAAAATAAAATTTCGACTGTGATAAGTTTCACGTTGTGGCGATAAAGGGCTTCTGGTATATTTTCATCCCGTCCAGAAGTAGTCCATTTCCCTCATTCAACCAATTTCAGGTTAAACATGACAACAAATTACATTTTTGTTACTGGCGGGGTTGTATCCTCTCTAGGTAAAGGTATTGCAGCGGCATCGCTTGCAGCTATTTTAGAAGCTCGTGGTCTTAAAGTGACTATGATGAAGCTTGACCCTTACATCAACGTTGATCCGGGCACAATGAGCCCAACTCAGCATGGTGAAGTGTTTGTCACGGAAGATGGCGCTGAAACTGACCTTGACCTTGGTCACTACGAGCGTTTCATTCGTACCAAAATGACCAAGCGTAACAACTTCACAGCAGGTCGTGTTTACGCCGACGTTCTACGTAAAGAGCGCCGTGGCGATTACCTTGGTGCAACGATTCAGGTAATTCCTCACATTACTAACTCGATCAAAGAGCGTGTAATCTCAGGTGCTGAAGGTCACGATATTGCTATCGTAGAAGTAGGTGGCACAGTCGGTGATATCGAATCACTACCGTTTATGGAAGCGATTCGTCAACTAGCAGTAGAGCTAGGCCGTGAACGTGCTATGTTCATGCACCTAACGCTTGTACCTTACCTAGGCGCTGCGGGCGAGCTTAAAACTAAGCCAACGCAACACTCAGTGAAAGAGCTGCTTTCTATCGGTATCCAACCAGATATCCTAGTGTGTCGTTCAGACCGTGTTATCCCAGCAAACGAACGTAAGAAAATTGCTCTTTTCTGTAATGTACAAGAGAAAGCAGTTATCTCAATGAAAGATGTAGATTCAATCTACAAGATCCCACAACTTATTAAAGCGCAAGGTACTGATGACCTTGTTTGTAAGCGCTTTGGTATTGATGCTCCAGAAGCTGATCTTTCTGAGTGGGAACAAGTAATTTATGAAGAAGCGAACCCTACTGGTGAAGTAACTATCGGTATGGTTGGTAAATACATTGAATTACCAGACGCATACAAGTCAGTAAATGAAGCATTAAAACATGCGGGCTTGAAAAATCGTCTAAGCGTCACAATTAAATATGTAGATTCACAAGATGTAGAATCTAAAGGTACAGAAGTACTTGAAGGTCTAGATGCAATTCTAGTTCCTGGTGGCTTTGGTGACCGTGGTATTGAAGGTAAGATCCTTGCCGCTCAGTACGCTCGTGAAAACAAAGTTCCATACTTAGGTATTTGTCTAGGTATGCAAGTTGCTCTTATCGAATACGCACGTAACGTAGCGAATATGGAAGGTGCACACTCTTCTGAATTTAGCAAAGAAACTAAATTCCCTGTTGTTGGTCTGATTACAGAATGGACTGATGGCGAAGGTAAAGTAGAAGAGCGTACTGAAACTTCAGATCTTGGTGGCACGATGCGCCTTGGTTCTCAGCTATGTCACCTTGCAAAAGGCACAAAAGCTTACGAACTATACGGCAGCGCGACTATCCATGAACGTCACCGTCACCGTTACGAAGTGAACAACAATCTTCGTCCGCAAATTGAAAAAGCTGGTCTAAAAGTATCTGGCTTATCTGCAGACAAGAAGTTGGTAGAAGTAATTGAGAACCCTAACCACCCATGGTTTGTTGCAGCTCAATTCCACCCAGAATTCACATCAACACCTCGTGATGGTCACCCATTATTTGCAGGTTTTGTGAAAGCAGCTGGTGAATTCCAGCGTGGTGAGTTAGAAAAGTAAGAACAAGGATACAGGTAGTGGCGTAAGTTGTGCGGCTACCTTTTAAATTTGACATTTATATATTCAACGAGAAGGAAACATTCAATGTCTAAGATCGTTAAAGTTCTAGGTCGTGAAATCATCGATTCACGTGGTAACCCAACAGTAGAAGCTGAAGTTCACCTAGAAGGTGGTTTCGTAGGTATGGCTGCTGCACCATCTGGCGCATCAACTGGTTCTCGCGAAGCTCTTGAACTACGTGACGGCGACAAATCACGTTTCCTAGGTAAAGGTGTTCTTAAAGCAATTGAAGCTGTAAACGGCCCAATCGCTGAAGCTCTAATCGGTAAAGACGCGAAAGCTCAAGCTGACGTTGACCAAATCATGCTTGACCTAGACGGTACTGATAACAAGTCTAAGTTTGGTGCTAACGCTATCCTAGCTGTTTCTCTAGCTAACGCTAAAGCGGCTGCTGCTGCTAAAGGCATGCCTTTATACGAGCACATCGCTGAACTAAACGGTACTGCTGGTCAGTTCTCTATGCCTCTACCAATGATGAACATCATCAACGGTGGTGAGCACGCTGATAACAACGTTGACATCCAAGAGTTCATGATCCAACCAGTTGGCGCAAAAACTCTTAAAGAAGCTCTACGTATCGGTGCTGAAGTATTCCACAACCTAGCTAAAGTACTTAAAGCTAAAGGCCTAAGCACTGCTGTTGGTGATGAAGGTGGTTTCGCTCCTAACCTTGAGTCTAACGCTGCTGCACTAGCTGCAATCAAAGAAGCTGTAGAAGCTGCTGGTTACGTTCTAGGTAAAGACGTTACTCTAGCGATGGACTGTGCTGCATCTGAGTTCTTCGACAAAGAAGCTGGCAACTACAACATGAAAGGCGAAGGCAAAATCTTCACTTCAGAAGAGTTCAACTTCTACCTACAAGACCTTGCTAACCAATACCCAATCGTATCTATCGAAGACGGTCTTGACGAATCAGATTGGGCTGGCTTCAAGCACCAAACTGAACTTCTAGGCGACAAACTTCAAATCGTTGGTGACGATCTATTCGTTACAAACACTAAGATTCTTGCTGAAGGTATCGAGAAAGGCGTAGCTAACTCTATCCTTATCAAGTTCAACCAAATCGGTTCTCTAACTGAGACTCTAGCTGCAATCAAGATGGCTAAAGACGCTGGCTACACTGCAGTAATCTCTCACCGTTCTGGCGAAACTGAAGATGCAACTATCGCTGATCTAGCGGTAGGTACAGCTGCAGGTCAAATCAAAACTGGTTCTATGAGCCGTTCTGACCGTGTTGCTAAGTACAACCAACTAATCCGTATCGAAGAAGCTCTAGGTTCTAAAGCACCTTTCAACGGTCTTAAAGAAGTTAAAGGTCAATAATATCTAAGTTTATCTTAGTTAATTATTAACTTAGTACTTTAAAAACGTCTCCATTCATTGGAGGCGTTTTTTTATATCTGAAACATTCACATATCCCACCTCATCGCTTCAATACCTCGCCCATAGACCCCTATTATGGTATATATGTGGATTAGAAATTTATTCCCCCGACTTGATTAATACGATTGGAACTATGCGACTATTTTCCTTGTTATTGGTGATACTTTTAGGCTGGTTGCAATATACGTTGTGGCTGGGAAAAAATGGTATTTCTGATTACTACAGCGTCCATAATGAAATTGACGTTCAGCAACAAGTAAATACAAAATTACAAGCTCGTAATAATGAGATGTTTGCCGAAATCGATGACCTCAGACAAGGACTTGATGCGGTTGAAGAGCGTGCGCGTAATGAGCTAGGTATGATCAAAGAGGGAGAAACCTTCTATCGTCTGATCGATGAGGATCTTCAATAGATGATGAGTTATACCCAACCTGTTGTTGCGATTGTGCCTGCTGCTGGTGTTGGTAGCCGTATGAAAGCGGATCGACCTAAGCAATATTTGATACTGCATGGCAAAACCATTTTGGAGCATACCGTTGAAACGCTACTTCAGCATGATCTGATACCGCGAGTCGTGGTGGCAATTAGCGATGATGACCCTTATTTTCCTGAGTTGTCTTTAGCTGATAACCCTAACGTCATTCGGGTTTCAGGAGGCCAAGAGCGGGCTGATTCGGTGTTATCTGGACTAAACTACCTATCAGAAAATCGCCCTAGCGACTGGGTGATGGTGCATGATGCCGCTCGTCCCTGCCTCCAAATTTCGGATATTGATAACCTAATTCAACAATCGGTTGAACATCCTGTTGGCGGTATTTTGGCTGCGCCAGTTCGAGATACCATGAAACGCGGGAATTCTCAGAGTAATATTGAGCACACAGTAGAAAGACAAAATTTGTGGCATGCGTTAACGCCGCAGATGTTCAAAACTGAGCAACTTACCACCGCGTTATCGACTGCTTTAGAGCAAGGCGCGAATATTACCGATGAAGCATCCGCTTTAGAGCTTTTAGGTTTAACGCCTAAATTAGTGGTTGGTCGTGCCGATAACTTTAAAATCACTCAACCCGAAGATCTCGCGCTTGCTGACTTTTACTTAAGCAATAATAAGGAACAACAATGATTCGTATAGGCCATGGTTTTGATGTCCATAAATTTGGTGGTGAAGGCCCTGTTATTATTGGTGGCGTATCTATCCCTTATGAGCAAGGGTTGATCGCACATTCAGACGGTGATGTTGCCTTACACGCATTATCTGATGCGCTACTTGGTGCTATTGCTGCGGGCGATATCGGTCGTCATTTTCCTGATACTGATGATAAATGGAAAGGTGCCAATAGCCGCGAATTATTGAAAGATGTTTATCGCCGCGTGCAAGAGTGCGGTTATGTGCTTGGTAATGCCGATATTACGATTATTGCTCAAGCGCCTAAGATGGCTCCTTATATAGAGTCAATGTGCCAAGCCATCGCTGAAGATTTACAAACCGAACTACAGAACATCAATGTGAAAGCGACAACAACGGAGCGCCTTGGTTTTACCGGACGCAAAGAAGGCATCGCATGTGAAGCGGTTGTTGTAATTACGAAAGCTTAGTTTAATTCCCCACTTAATTTAAAGAATTGATATGTCAGACATTTTATCTTCAATGGCGTACCTTAATGGTAAACCAACAGCAAAAGCAAAACTCAAAGCAAAAGACGAACATTTTGTAGTACGCGAAAACCTGGGTTTTGAATTTACAGGATCTGGCGAGCACTTGATGGTGCGAATTCGTAAGACAGGTGAAAACACCAGTTTTGTTGTGAATGAATTAGCGAAAGCGTGTGGTGTGCAATCAAAAAATGTCAGCTGGGCGGGTTTGAAAGATCGCCATGCAGTGACAGAGCAATGGTTGAGTGTTCATCTGCCTAAAGGTGACACACCCGATTTTTCGGCATTTTTGGCAGAACATCCAAGCATTGAAATCCTAGCGACTGACCGTCATAACAAAAAGTTACGTCCAGGCGATCTTATTGGAAACGATTTTGAGATTACTCTGTCTGAAGTATCAGATGTGGAAGATGTTGTTAAACGCATGCAACAGGTTCAAAAGTGTGGCGTGCCTAATTATTTTGGTGCACAGCGTTTTGGTAACCAAGGAAATAACCTTGTTGAAGCGCGTCGCTGGGGCAAAGAGAATGTCCGTACGCGTAACCAGAATAAACGCAGCTTGTACTTGTCTGCGGCGCGTTCATGGATTTTTAATCTGATCGTATCTGAACGTATTGAACAATCCGTCTTCAACCAAGTGTTAAATGGCGATCTTCTGGTATCAAATGAAAGACCACTATTGGTAACGCCAGATAATGCTGATCAATGTAAAGATAAATTCAATGCTGGGGAAGTCTTTATCAGTGCCGCTCTTGCGGGTGATAATGCCTTGCCGACTCAGGAAGAAGCACTAGCATTAGAGCAAGTTCACCTCGATGCTGAACCTGATTTGATGGCACTTATCCGCGGTAACCGCATGCGTCATGATCGTCGTGAAATTGCACTTAAGCCGCAAAACCTCTCGTGGGAAATAGAAGAAGATAACGTTATTCTTCGCTTCTCACTCGATGCGGGATGCTTTGCTACAGCAATCGTTCGTGAGTTGATAGAAGAGATCCCAGTTGAGCGTCAATACTAACTAACGCTTTGATGCTTTTGCGATAAAATAGTAAATACAAAACGAAAAATGAACACAGTGCAGAAAAGGGAAGGTCAATGAAAATACTACTTAGCAATGATGATGGCGTACATGCTAAGGGAATTCATGCATTAGCAGAGGTATTGTCTGATCTCGCGGAAATTATCATTGTCGCCCCGGATCGTAACCGATCTGGAGCCTCGAATTCATTAACACTAGAGCAACCGCTGAGAGTGCAAGAGATTGCGACCAATACTTATTCAGTTCAAGGGACTCCGACAGACTGTGTTCACTTTGCTCTGAATGAATTACTGAAAGATGATCTGCCAGATTTAGTATTGTCGGGCATTAATCATGGCGCTAATTTAGGTGATGATGTTCTTTATTCCGGGACGGTTGCGGCTGCAATGGAGGGGCACTTTCTTGGGGTTCAATCCATCGCATTCTCTTTGGCTGGAAAGGAGCATTTCGCTACTGCAGCAAAAGTAGCTAGGCAATTGGTTGAGCAGCATATCGCCGCTCCGATTCCCACCAATCGCTTGCTGAATGTGAATATCCCTGATGTTGGCTTTGAACAACTACTTGGAACTCAGGTCACTCGGCTTGGTGCTCGTCATCATGCAGAGGCGATGATTCGACAAAAAGATCCGCGTGGACACGATATTTATTGGCTTGGACCTCCAGGAAGAGAGCAGGATGCGGGGGAAGGTACCGATTTTCATGCGATAGAAAACCACTATATATCGATTACACCATTACAAGTAGATCTCACTGCACATGAGTCATTGCGTAGCATGGATACGTGGTTAAAGGGGGAGGTGAAATGAGTCACCCTCAAGCAAATCGATTGGTTGAATTTTTGATTACACATGGTATTCAGGACCAAGCTGTATTAAACGCTATCGGTGTTTTGCCAAGAGAGAGCTTTGTTTCTCAAGCAATGATACATCAAGCCTATGATAACAACGCATTACCCATTGGGCATGGTCAGACGATCTCTCAGCCATACATAGTCGCAAAGATGACTGAGTTGCTAGAACTAAAGCGAGATAGCCAGGTTCTCGAAGTAGGGACAGGCTCGGGTTATCAGACAGCAGTGCTGGCACAGTTGGTCAATCATGTCTATTCCGTTGAGCGAATAAAGTCGCTTCAATGGGATGCTAAAAGGCGTCTTAAGCAATTGGATATTTATAACGTATCAACTAAACATGCGGATGGATGGCAAGGATGGGCAGCGAAAGGCCCTTTTGATGCAATCATTGTAACCGCAGCACCAGAGAGTATTCCTCAGGCACTATTATCTCAACTAAAAGATGGTGGACGAATGCTAATCCCAGTTGGTGGCGATGAGCAGCAGCTACTGAAAATTGTGAGATCGGGTGATGAGTATCACTCTTCAACGATAGAAATGGTGCGTTTTGTACCACTTATTGCTGGTGATTTAGCCTAAGAATGAAGAGCCTTATTCGAAGTGTCATTTACTTTATTATATGTGGTGTTCTGTTAGGGTGCGCCGCACAAACTCCTGCGCCTGTTTCTGGGTTAAGTAAAGATTACAGTTCGATTGGGCGCGGTAGTTACAAAGGCAGTTTCTATGAAGTAAAAAAAGGCGATACGCTCTATTTTATTGCTTATATCACTAATAAAGATGTGAAAGATCTTATCCACAATAACAACTTATCTTCACCTTATACCATACACCCTGGACAAAAGTTAAAACTCTGGCGACCAGCTTATGTTGCTCCAAGTTACGGCAAAGCTGTCGCCGTAGCTGCTGTGACTGCTGGCGCTGTGGCGAGCAAAAGTGCAGTCAGTAGTCCTGTTAAGGCCTCAACACCAACAGCATCATCAAAACCCGTTAAAGCACAAAAGACGGTTAAAAAATACCCACCAAAGAAGGTTGAACAATCTAAACCAAAGGAGTATGTTGGTTCTAAAGGTAAACAAACTGTTAAGAAAGTTAACACACCAGTTGTGGCTAAAAACAGTAAAGTTTCCAAATGGTTATGGCCAACAAAAGGGAGAGTAATTAAAAACTTTTCAGCTGGAAACCAAGGAAATAAAGGGATTGATATTGCAGGTAAACGTGGTCAATCCATCGTTGCAACAGCGAAAGGTACAGTGGTCTATTCGGGTAATGCGCTAAGAGGTTATGGCAATCTGGTGATTGTGAAACATAACGATAAATATTTAAGTGCATACGCGCACAATGACCAATTACACGTCAAGGAAGGACAGAGTGTAAAAGCGGGCCAGAAGATAGCAACAATGGGCAGTTCTGGAGCAAGTAGTGTGAGGTTACACTTTGAAATTCGCTATCAAGGTAAGTCGGTTAATCCGAAACGATACTTACCGTAATTTATTGTTCGGTATGGTTTTACCGTAGCAAAAATGAAGAAGTAGCAATTTAGCGGCATATTTAGTGGTCATGTCTTGCTAACTCGCCAGGGGAGGCGTTATGGGTATAAGCAATGCAGCAAAAAAAGTTGAAGAATTTGGTCTAAATAATAAAGCGATGGATGCGCAAAAAATTAAACCAACCTCAGCCAAGAAGGCAGAGGCGAAAGAGGAATTTGAAGTTTCCTCGAAAAGCCTAGATGCCACGCAACTCTATCTCGGAGAAATCGGTTTTTCTCCACTCCTCGCAGCAGAAGAAGAAGTTTTATACGCCCGACGTGCGCTACGCGGTGATGAAGCCGCTCGTAAACGTATGATCGAAAGTAATCTTCGTCTTGTTGTGAAAATATCTCGCCGCTATAGCAACCGTGGTTTAGCACTACTTGACCTTATTGAAGAGGGTAACTTAGGCTTGATCCGCGCCGTTGAAAAATTTGATCCTGAACGCGGCTTCCGTTTCTCAACATACGCAACATGGTGGATCAGACAAACGATCGAACGTGCGTTGATGAACCAAACTCGTACTATTCGTCTTCCAATCCACGTCGTAAAAGAGCTTAACATCTATTTGCGAACCGCTCGTGAATTGTCACAAAAGCTTGATCATGAACCGACAGCAGAAGAGATCGCAAACCAGCTAGATAAACCTGTCGATGATGTAAGCAAGATGCTGCGCCTTAATGAGCGTGTCAGCTCTGTTGATACTCCAATTGGTGGTGATGGTGAAAAGGCACTTCTGGATATCATCCCTGATATACATAATTCTGATCCGGAAGTATCCACTCAAGATGATGATATTAAGTCGTCATTGATTGACTGGTTAGATGAACTGAATCCAAAACAGAAAGAAGTGTTAGCTCGCCGTTTTGGGCTGCTAGGCTATGAGCCATCTACTTTAGAAGAAGTGGGGCGTGAAATTTGCTTAACTCGCGAACGAGTGCGTCAGATCCAAGTAGAAGGTCTACGCCGTTTACGTGAGATCCTGATTAAACAAGGTCTGAGCATGGAAAACCTATTCAATATCGAAACAGATTAACACTCTTCTAAATCAATCTTGTTCAGATAAAGAAAAGGCTAGAAGATCATATATTCTAGCCTTTTTACATTATTTAACCCATTTAGAACACGATGATCCTATTGCCGTTAGAGATCCTATCGCCGCTAAATTAGCTTCTTAAGACGATAAAGTTCCTCTAACGCTTGGCGAGGTGTCAGTTCATCGGGATCGATGTTGGCTAATGCCTCTTCTACCTCGCTTGGTTCCGGAATTAAACTCAGTTGGTTCGCAATATCGACTTTGCTTGATTTAGTGTTTTCAGGCTGATTGCCCAACATTTCTAACTGCGTTAATTTCGCTCTCGCATTTTTTATCACGGTTTTAGGAACGCCCGCTAATCCCGCGACTGCCAAACCGTAAGATTTGCTTGCGGCACCTTCTTGAACCGCATGCATGAACGCGATGCTATCTCCGTGCTCTACAGCATCTAGGTGAACGTTCGCTAAATGAGGCAAGAGTTTTGGAAGTTCGGTCAACTCAAAATAGTGAGTAGCGAATAATGTCATGGCACCGATTTGACTCGCGAGCCACTCTGCACTCGCCCATGCTAAAGATAAGCCATCGTAAGTGCTGGTGCCTCGACCAATTTCATCCATAAGCACTAAGCTATTTGGGGTTGAGTTGTGCAGAATATTTGCAGTCTCAGTCATCTCAACCATAAAGGTAGAGCGGCCAGAAGCAAGATCATCAGATGCACCAATTCGAGTGAATATACGGTCGATTGAGCCAATTTCAGCGGCTTCTGCGGGAACATAAGCCCCAATGTGAGCCATTAACGCAATCAGTGCGGTTTGACGCATATAGGTCGATTTACCGCCCATATTTGGCCCAGTTACAATCAGCATTTTTCGCTCTGAGTGTAATTCGATTGGGTTTGCGATGAAGGGTTCAGTCATGACTTGTTCAACAACGGGATGACGACCCGCTTGAATGTGGATCCCAGGCTTCTCTTTTAAGGTTGGACGGCAGTAATCCAAACTTTCCGCTCGCTCTGCTAAGTTTTGCAGTACATCGAGTTGAGAAATCGCAGCGGATAAATTTTGTAGCTGCTCTAGGCTTGGCAACAGAAGATCGAACAGCTCATCCCAAAGCTTTTTCTCAATAGAAAGTGCTTTAGATTTTGAGCTGAGCACTTTGTCTTCATGTTCTTTGAGCTCAGGAATGATGTAGCGTTCTGCATTTTTTAAGGTTTGCCTACGAACGTAATGAGCGGGTGCTAAATGGCTTTGACCACGGCTTATCTGAATAAAGAAACCATGCACATTGTTGTAGCCGACTTTTAAAGTATCGATGCCGTGGCGCTCACGTTCATCAGCTTCCAATTTTTCAAGATACTCTGTCGCGCCATCTGCCAGTTTTCGCCATTCATCAAGATCTTCATCATAGCCTGTTGCAATGACGCCACCATCTCGGATCACAACGGGCGGGTTTTCCTTGATTGCACGCTCTAATAATTCACAAACCGACTCTAAAGGCGCCGCTTCTTGTGACAGCTTAATAAGATGAGGGTTTTGTAACGATTGCAAGTTAGCTTCTAGTTCTGGTAGTTGCTGCATTGCATGTCTTAACCTTGCCATATCTCTTGGGCGGGCAGAACGCAGTGCCAAACGAGCCAGAATACGCTCAATATCACCAATCTGTTTTAAGATCGGTTGTAAGTCAGCATATAAGCCTTGCTCTTTGATTTCACCAATAGAGTCTAAGCGTTGATCGAGAGTGTCCAGATTTCGCATTGGTTGATGTAGCCAGCGTTTAAGCATTCGGCTACCCATTGGTGTTGCGGTGTGATCGAGAACTTCCGCGAGCGTATTATCGAAACCGCCAGAAAGGTTTTGAGTGATCTCAAGATTACGACGTGTCGCCGCATCTAAGATCACCGAGTGATCTTGGCGATCGAAAGTAAGCGCACGAATGTGTGGCAGAGCGGTTTTTTGAGTGTCTTTAACGTATTGGATCAAGCAACCTGCCGCGCATAATCCTAAGTGAGCATTTTCTACTCCGAAGCCGACTAAATCACGAGTGCCAAATTGCTGGTTCAATTGCTGTTTAGCGGTATCTAATTCAAATTCCCACACGGGACGACGACGATTACCGTTGCGGTTAGCCATTAAATCAACGGCTTCAAAATCTTCAGGGAATAGAAGTTCACGAGGCGAAGTTCGTTGCAGTTCAGCAGCCATGGCCTCTGCAGTTTCAGGCTCAGTTAGCTGAAAACGACCTGAAGTAATATCTAAAGTCGCATAGCCGAACTTTCCATTTTGTTGGTAAATGGCAGCAATTAAATTATCGATACGCTCAGAAAGTAACGCTTCATCTGTGACGGTTCCGGGGGTGACAATTCGAACGACTTTTCGCTCAACAGGGCCTTTACTGGTCGCAGGGTCTCCAACTTGTTCGCATATCGCAACGGATTCACCTTGCTGAACTAATTTAGCTAAGTAACCTTCAATCGAATGAAATGGCACACCAGCCATTGGAATTGGCTCACCAGCTGAAGCACCACGTTTCGTCAGTGAGATCTCTAACAGCTGCGAAGCACGTTTGGCATCATCATAAAAAAGTTCGTAGAAATCACCCATGCGATAGAATAATAAGATCTCAGGGTTTTCTGCTTTCAATTTTAGATACTGTTGCATCATCGGAGTGTGTTTTTGATCGACTTTCACGGGCCACTTCTTTAGTTTAGTTCTGTTGAGGCTTAGGATACGTGAATCGAATCCGAGCGAAAAGATGAAATAAGGTTTTACACCATGGAATCTATTAGATTATTAAGCCAAAGAGTCGGCAAATTGCTGTTAGCACATCATCAAGTGATGACTACGGCGGAATCATGTACTGGTGGGGGCGTTGCGACTGCAATTACAGATATTGCGGGCAGTTCGTCGTGGTTTGATCGAGCGTTCGTGACTTACAGTAACGAAGCCAAAATGGAAATGCTTGGCGTACTTCCTGATACTCTTGATGCCTATGGTGCGGTGAGTGAGCCTGTTGTCATTGAAATGGTAACAGGCGCTCTTCTAAATTCTAATGCAACGATTGGTGTTTCAATTAGCGGTATTGCAGGCCCTGGTGGTGGAACTGAGGGTAAACCTGTTGGTACCGTCTGCTTTGCATGGGCAGATAAAGATCAATGGCAAAACGTAGAAACGTGTCATTTTATTGGAGACCGAGATCAAGTTCGCAAGCTGGCTATTGAGCATGCGCTGATCGTTATGCAAAATCATTTACGAGAAAAGTCGTCTTAGAGTTCACCATCTCTTTGAGAGCTTGATCGGTTAGTTTGAACTAAAACAAAATTATTTTCATACAGGTATAGACACTGTATGAATCAACAGTATAATAAAAATCAATTACTGACACCTAGATAACCCTGAGTGTCTTACCAGATTAAAACACTGCCACTGAATGTGGATCGCGTGGAGAAAGTGATGGACGATAATAAGAAAAAGGCACTATCAGCAGCATTGGGCCAAATTGAGAAACAATTCGGTAAAGGCTCAATCATGCGTTTAGGCGACAACCGCACAATGGACGTAGAGACAATCTCTACAGGTTCATTAGCGTTAGATATCGCTTTGGGTGCTGGTGGTTTACCTATGGGACGTATCGTAGAAGTATACGGTCCTGAGAGTTCAGGTAAGACTACTCTAACATTAGAGCTTATCGCTGCTGCGCAACGTGTTGGAAAAACGTGTGCATTTATCGATGCTGAACACGCTCTTGATCCTATCTATGCGAAAAAGCTAGGTGTTGATATCGATGCATTGCTTGTTTCACAACCAGATACTGGTGAGCAAGCATTAGAGATCTGTGATGCACTTGCGCGTTCTGGTGCGATTGATGTATTGGTTGTCGATTCTGTTGCTGCACTAACACCTAAAGCTGAAATTGAAGGCGAAATGGGCGATAGCCACATGGGGCTTCAAGCACGTATGCTTTCTCAAGCAATGCGTAAACTAACGGGTAACCTAAAACAGTCTAACTGTATGTGTATCTTCATTAACCAAATTCGTATGAAGATTGGTGTCATGTTTGGTAACCCAGAAACCACAACGGGTGGTAACGCGCTTAAATTCTACGCATCAGTTCGTCTTGATATTCGTCGTACAGGCGCAATTAAAGAAGGCGATGAAGTTGTGGGTAATGAAACTCGCATTAAAGTTGTTAAAAACAAGATTGCAGCACCGTTCAAACAAGCGGAAACTCAAATTCTTTACGGAAAAGGTTTTAACCGTGAAGGTGAGCTGATTGATTTAGGTGTTAAAAATAAATTAGTTGAGAAAGCGGGTGCATGGTACAGCTACCAAGGCGATAAAATTGGCCAAGGTAAAGCGAATTCGGGTAAATACTTACGTGAGAACCCAGAAGTTGCACTTGAAATCGATACTAAACTACGAGATCTACTGTTAACACCAGTTGTCGTGGAAGAAGAGACAGGGACTGAGTCACCTGAAAACGAAGAGTTATAGAGTGTTCGCTCTTTAATTGTTAATGATATCAAAGCCCTGCAATGCAGGGCTTTGTTGTATTTGAAAAGAATAAAAGCAGACTTTAAACATCGACTTTATAGTGTGATTGCAGCTTTTCATATTCATCGCTTAGTGCTTTTTTATTGAATCTCTTAAAGCACCCTGCCTATTTCTCACCACAACGCATAATCTTTTGCTCGCCTAGTCATTTCAATTTACAATATGTAAAAATACTAACTCGAATATTTCAGGAAGAGCTGCATGTACATGAGCACCGATGAGGTACGCCGCGCGTTCCTTAAGTTCTTTGAAAGCAAAGGACACCAAATTGTAGATAGTTCATCATTAGTTCCAGCTAATGACCCTACGTTACTATTTACCAATGCTGGTATGAACCAGTTCAAAGATTGTTTCTTAGGACTTGAAAAACGTAGCTACACTCGTGCGACAACCTCTCAGCGTTGTGTTCGTGCTGGTGGTAAGCATAACGATCTCGAAAATGTTGGTTTTACCGCTCGTCACCACACCTTTTTTGAAATGCTGGGCAATTTTAGTTTTGGTGATTACTTTAAGCGTGACGCGATTAAATTCGCATGGGAATTTCTAACCGAAGTTCTTCAGCTTCCTGCTGAGCGTCTACTTGTCACTGTATACGAAACCGATGATGAAGCATTCGATATCTGGAATAAAGAGATGGGCATCCCTGCTGATCGCATTGTTCGTATCGGAGATAAAAAAGGTGGAAAACCGTTTGAGTCAGATAACTTCTGGCAAATGGGTGACACTGGGCCTTGTGGTCCATGTTCTGAGATCTTCTATGATCACGGTGAACATATTTGGGGTGGCCGCCCAGGTACTCCAGAAGAAGATGGTGACCGATTCATTGAAATTTGGAACAACGTTTTCATGCAGTTCAACCGTCAAGCTGATGGAACAATGGAAGCATTGCCAAAACCATCAGTCGATACAGGTATGGGCATTGAGCGTATTTCTGCAATTATGCAGGGCGTACACTCAAACTATGAAATTGATGTATTCCAAACATTAATTAAAGCAGCGGCTGAAATTACAGGGCATGAAGACCTGTCAAATCAATCGCTACGAGTAGTCGCTGACCATATTCGTTCATGTGCGTTCTTGATTGTTGATGGCGTAATGCCTTCAAATGAAGGCCGTGGCTATGTTCTACGTCGTATCATTCGTCGTGCCGTTCGTCATGGTAATAAGCTTGGTGCACAAGGTTCATTCTTCCACAAACTTGTTGGTCCATTGGCTGAAGTAATGGGCACAGCAGGCGAAGAGTTGAAGAAACAGCAAGAGCTAGTTGAGAAAGTGTTACGCATTGAAGAAGAGAACTTTAGCCGCACTCTTGAGCGTGGCATGGTGATTCTTAACGAAGCTTTAGACAATCTTGATGGCAAAGTACTAGATGGAGAAACCGTATTTAAACTTTATGATACTTATGGTTTCCCTGCTGATCTGACTAACGATGTTGCACGTGAACGTGAATTTACGATTGATGAAGCTGGCTTTGAAAAAGCGATGGAAGCTCAACGTCAACGTGCACGTGAAGCAGGTCAGTTTAATACGGATTACAATGCTTCAATAAAAGTGGATAGCAATACTGAGTTCTGCGGTTACACAGCGACTCAAGGTGACAGCAAGATTGTTGCTATGTTCGTAGATGCTGATGAAGTTGAAACATTAAGTGCAGGTGATAAGGCGATTGTCATTCTGGACCAAACCCCATTTTATGCAGAATCAGGCGGTCAATGTGGTGATGCGGGTACACTTAACACTCAATCTGGCGTATTTAAAGTTGTTGATACACAGAAGCTAGGAAATGCTATTGCTCATCATGGTGAGTTGGTTGAAGGCGTTCTAGCAAAAGAAGATAACGTGTCAGCTAATGTGAATGCAGAGCGTCGTGTTGCGATCTCTCTTAATCACTCAGCAACTCACTTATTACATGAAGCGTTACGCCAAATATTGGGTGATCACGTTGCACAAAAAGGTTCACTAGTTAAAGCGGATAACCTTCGTTTTGACTTCTCAAACCTTGAAGCAGTAACGCCAGCAGAGCTTAAAGAAGTAGAACGCTTAGTGAATGCTCAGATTCGTCGTAACCATACTATTGAAACCAATATTATGGATATTGAATCCGCGAAAGCAAAAGGTGCGATGGCGCTATTCGGCGAAAAATACGATGCAGAAGTTCGCGTACTCTCTATGGGAGATTTCTCTACTGAGCTTTGTGGTGGTATTCACGCGAATAATACTGGTGATATCGGCCTATTTAAGATTACCTCTGAAGGCGGCATCGCGGCTGGTATTCGTCGTATTGAAGCGGTTACTGGCGATTCTGCTTTAGACTTTATTGACTCTCAAAACAAAGCTTATGAAGCGAAAATTGCAGAGTCAGCACAAAAAGCGAAATCTTTGGAAAAAGAAATGCAGTTGCTGAAAGATAAAATGGCAGCAGCAGAAAGTGCCAATATTATGGGCAAAGTGACCGATATTTGCGGTGTGAAAGTGTTAGTTGCTGCTCTTGAAGGCGCGGATAACAAGAACCTTCGTACAATGTTAGACAATACTAAAAATCAGATTGGTAGCGGTATTATTCTTATTGCTAACGTTGCTGATAATAAAGTGGGTCTAATTGCTGGTGTGACGAAAGACCTGACTAGCAAAGTAAAAGCGGGTGATTTAGTTAAAATGGTTGCAGAGCAAGTTGGCGGTAAAGGTGGTGGTCGTCCTGATATGGCGCAAGCGGGCGGTACAGACGTAGAAGCCTTACCAGAAGCATTGCAATCTGTTCAAGCTTGGTTAGAAGAGCGTTTATAATTACATTTAACCTCTAAAGTTAATGCCCAATCAAAGATAATTTGATTGGGCATAATTTATTGAGATTAACCAAGTGGTCTAATTGTCGAAGTTAGACTACTTGGTTAATTTTTTTGAACTAAATCTACTATCGATTTAGATGTGTTAATTCATGCGACTGCGGTCCTAGGAAGGTGAAGGCTGGTGAAAAAGCCCATAATTGTGCAAAAATTTGGTGGAACATCTGTAGGCTCTATAGAGAGAATGCATGTGGTGGCAGAACATATCATTAAAGCAAAAAATGATGGTAACCATGTCGTGGTTGTCGTTTCTGCTATGTCAGGTGAGACAAATCGTTTAATAAATTTAGCTCTAGAAGTTGATGACGTGCCTAATGCAAGAGAGCTAGATGTATTACTTTCAGCTGGTGAGCAAATGTCGATGGCTCTACTTGCTATGATCCTGAGTAAATTAGGGTATAGCACGACATCATTGACAGGATCTCAAGCTAAAATATTGACTGATAATCATCATAATAACGCGGCAATTAAACATATTGATACCGGACCTATTACTGAGCTTTTGAACGATGAACAGATCGTGATAGTTGCAGGCTTCCAAGGTATTAATTCCAAAGGGGATATCACTACACTCGGAAGAGGTGGGTCTGATACTAGTGCAGTTACTCTGGCTGGTGCGCTTGAGGCACAAGAGTGTCAAATATTTACAGATGTCGATGGCATTTATACATGTGATCCGCGAGTGGTAAAAAATGCTCGTAAAATTGACTGTATCGACTTTCCTGCAATGAAAGAGATGGCTCGAAAAGGTGCGAAAGTTCTTCATCTTCCATCTGTCTTATACGCTCATCAGTATAACGTGCCACTTAGGGTTCTTTCTACGTTTGAGGTTAACGACGGTAGCTTAGTTAGTGGAGACTCTTCTGAACGCTTAATTTCAGGGCTGGCATTAGAACACAGTTTGGTCATGATCCACGTTGAGCATTCGACGAGTGAAGCATTACAAAAGCAGTGCCAGATGCTGGGTATTGAAATATGGAGTGTGATCCAGGAAACAGATTGGACAGGAGTGGTCATTAAACAAGATGCTTACGCCAAGTTAGGGCTAGTTTTTGATGAGAAAATCCGTAATAGTGAGGCGGTAAGCTTGCTCACAGTTGTTGGTACTCAAGCGCAAAGAGTGCTGTCGGCGTCGATCGAGTTACTATTAGATCATGGAATCGATGTTCATCATCATTTTACAGAGCAGCGATCATTAATGCTGGTTTTGTGTCCAACTGTAGTTGAGAAAGCGGCTAACATACTTCATGATGCATATATAACGGAGCACGAAACCGAACTATTTCAGCAAAATCAGATGCATTTTGGTTAAATAAACAAATAGACAGTTTACGAAAATATAACTTTTGTTGATAATGGTTTCGTAGCAAGATAATTCAGAGATTACTCAAGGAGCAAAGAATGCTAATTTTGACTCGCCGTGTTGGCGAAACACTGATGATTGGTGATGAAGTGACAGTTAC
Organism: Vibrio genomosp. F6; assembly: GCF_005146325.1. NCBI lineage: Bacteria > Pseudomonadati > Pseudomonadota > Gammaproteobacteria > Vibrionales > Vibrionaceae > Vibrio > Vibrio genomosp. F6. The sequence continues at coordinate 76,087 of NZ_SYUT01000045.1, forward strand.
TGTGCTAGGTGTAAAAGGTAACCAAGTACGTATCGGTGTTAATGCACCGAAAGAAGTCTCTGTTCACCGTGAAGAAATCTACATGCGCATTCAAGCAGAGAAAGGTAACGGCAACGTTACAACAGGCAACTACTAATTGGGTAGTGTTTGAGAAAAGGCTGGCAAATTTGCTGGCCTTTTTTGTGCGCGTAATTAAGTAGATAAGAACGAGAAACTTTCAAATGAAACCTACCTCGCAATTTGTCGATGTTTTTTCAGTTACACTGCTATTCGAGGCGTCAATCTCGACTTTAACGTGCGATTTTTCAACGCTTTGATTAAATAGGCAACGGTTGAGGTTTTTTTTGCAGTTTTTGCCAAGAAAATGTTTGACATATTTTTGGTAAATCGTAATATGTGCCTCCTCAAGACGGTGAGGTGGCCGAGAGGCTGAAGGCGCTCCCCTGCTAAGGGAGTATACGGTTTGTAGCCGTATCGAGGGTTCGAATCCCTCCTTCACCGCCATTCTTGAGACGTTGACTTACTTAGGTAAAGAAACAATTAGTGCGCGCGTAGCTCAGCTGGATAGAGTACCTGGCTACGAACCAGGCGGTCGGAGGTTCGAATCCTCCCGCGCGCACCATTATCTCCTTTGCAAGAGATAAAACAGTGAATATACAACGGTGAGGTGGCCGAGAGGCTGAAGGCGCTCCCCTGCTAAGGGAGTATACGGTTTGTAGCCGTATCGAGGGTTCGAATCCCTCCTTCACCGCCATTCATTGTATGCCCTTAGGGCTTTTTTTGTTTCGTAAGAAATGGAATGTGATAAGCTTCACAATAATTCTTTAGCAGGAATTACAGTGCGCGCGTAGCTCAGC
>NZ_SYUT01000046.1:0-2474 GCF_005146325.1 Vibrio genomosp. F6
GTGTTTACGGTGCAATGGTTTAGCTTGGGTGTTATAGCGTTGTCGCACCTTAATTGGGCGTTATGCAGCTTTCATAAATTTCTGGCTATGACTTAAATTATGGTCTAAAATTAGTGCTAATTTAAATACTTAATTGGTGTTCTTATGAGACAAGTTTTAGCTGATTGCTCAGCAAGTATTTCTGAGCTAAAGAAAAACCCAACCGCTTTGCTAAATGAAGCTGATGGTTCTGCTATTGCTATTTTAAACCACAACAAGCCCGCAGCTTATCTTGTTCCTGCGGAAACTTACGAGTTTCTGATGGATATGCTTGATGACTATGAGCTTGCAAAGCTTGTTGAAAGTCGTCGTGTTGACCTATCTGAAGCTGTGGAAGTTGATATCGATGACTTATAAACTTAAATTTCTGCCCGCTGCAAAGAAAGAGTGGAGTAAATTAGCTCCACCAATTCAAAGTCAGTTTAAAAAGAAACTTAAGGAACGTCTCGAAAATCCACATGTTCCATCTTCCAAGCTCCGTGGTTACGACTCGGTTTACAAGATCAAACTGCGGACAGCAGGCTACCGTTTAGCTTATGAAGTTATTGATGATGAAATTGTCGTATACGTGTTAGCTATAGGAAAGCGTGACAAAGATGCAGTGTATAAAAAGCTAGCTTCAAGGTTCTCGTAAAACAGCAGCATAACAAAGCGTTTAAGACGGACTCCCAACGCTTGGCGCTTTCGGTTTTCTTCAGGTCAAGTATTTATACCACAATGGTTTAGGTAAGATGGTTGGCGTTGCTCGCCACTTAACGCGGCGTTAGGTAACTAGGAGTAAATATGGAAGTTCTTCTCAAACCAGCGTTGGATTGGGAGTTCGCTGAGAGTTTAACGAAAGCAAATATGGCAGAGTATTATCAACGTTACGACATATCTTGGGACACAGAAATGTTTGCTGATAGTTGGAAAAACTTAGACAATTTTGAAGTCCATGTGAACGGTGAACGAGTAGGTGTCATTCGTTTTAGTTACACAGAAGCGACTACTCATCTTAGAGACTTTCAGTTGGTCAAAAGTGCTCAAGGAATGGGTGTCGGGACTACTTGCCTTACATTAGTTAAAAAGCATGCTATGCAGCATCATTCAGTTGAAGTAGTTCTTAGGGTATTCCCCGAAAACCCAGCGGTAGGTCTATATAAACGTGCAGGCTTTCTTGAGTCTGGCGCTTGTGGGAATGTTATCGAAATGAGGTATTCACTTTGAGTTCGTTACCTAACAAATTGCTCAAGAGTGACGGCTAACCTTTGGCGTTTTTGCTTCGGTTAGGTTTTGTGATTACGGCGGCTTTGCTTGGGTTTCGTGGTGTTAGCCGCACCTTAGCAAGGCGTTATGTGTTTGGAGTAAATATGGCACTTTTGGTTATTGCAGTTCCTGAGTTTTCAGGTGATGATTATGATTTAATTCAGTCTTTTAGAGCTGAGAATGATGCTCTATTTTACAATGTAGTAGAACCTCATTTTACGTTAGTGTTCCCTGTTTTTGATGCTTCAATCGACGCATTTAGACAAGAAATTACTAAAAAAAGTAGAGGTCATCTCCCTTTTGATTTCAAGATTAGGTGCGCAACTATCAATAAGGATGCGTTCAATGATTACTATCATACCTTTCTTGTTCCAGATGAAGGTTTCAGTAACCTAATCAAACTGCATGATTCACTATACAGCGGACTATTGGCTGACAACCTAAGACTAGATATCGACTTTGTTCCACATATTGGTATAGGTAATGATGAAAGCTCTAAGAAATGCCAAGACATGGTGGAATTCTGGAATAATCAAGACTTTTGTATCAGCGGCAGCATTTCTAAGTTACAAGTAGTCGAATTTGACTTTGACACAAACAAACTGAGTAAGTTAGAGGAAATCTTCTTAGAACACACATAACAAAGCGTTTAAGACGGATTCCCAACGCTTGGCATTTTCGGCTTACTTCATTTTTAGTGTTTATGTCACAATGGTTTAGGTAGGGTGGTTAGCGTTGCTCACCACTTAACGCGGCGTTATGTTCTCGCCCATAATTATAGGTAACTAATTCATGAGCTTACGAAATGAAGTCATTGAAGAAGTAAGGCTGCTATCTTCTTCGGCACTTCAAACGAAGTATATAGAGTCGTCTCTGGAGTTGAACTTAGTAGCCGAGTTGTTTAATGGCTTTTGCGAAGACTTATATCATCCCAAAGACACGGTTTTCTTATCATCATTTAATGTAGATGAATTAAAATCTTTGGCTCATCTGTACGGCGTAGTTTCAGAAGCTAGTTTATTTGGTAGTGGTTTGGATTTTAAGAAGTTAGTTGTAACTAGCCAATGGCGAGGGTCATGAAAGTAGCGCAAATGGTTCTAGGGCAACTTGAATTACGCACATAACAAACAATTTAAGAGTGACTCCTAACGCTTGGCGAGTTCACTTCGGTTTGAAATTTGTGTTTACGG
>NZ_SYUT01000046.1:3227-3434 GCF_005146325.1 Vibrio genomosp. F6
TTGAAATTTGTGTTTACGGCGCAATGGTTTAGTGTGGTGTAATAGCGTTGTCGCACCTTAATTGGGCGTTATGAAGCATGGAGGCTTTGAGTATGATTGATCAAGTTGGAAATACAAAAATTAAGCTACAACATAGAGCTACGTGCCACTGCGGTTCGGTAGTTCTTGAGTTAATATTACCAAATGGAATCGAAAATCCTAGAAGGT
>NZ_SYUT01000047.1:0-483 GCF_005146325.1 Vibrio genomosp. F6
GTGTTTACGGTGCAATGGTTTAGCTTGGGTGTTATAGCGTTGTCGCACCTTAATTGGGCGTTAGGTTTTTCTGCGGTCAAAATGGAATTGAGGGGGGGGGATCATGGATTATCAAGCGAAGCTCCAATTTGTACATAAAGAGCTCAATGATAAAGGTGTTTGGAAGTCGAATTACAATCCACCAATAGCCAAATTACTATGCAAAATAGGACTTAACTTCCCGCCGCCTTACTATCAATCCTTCATGAATAACTGGATTGTTTCAGCCACCATATTCGCTCCTGTTTGGGGTGTCTTAAATTGGTTTATGGTTTGGAGTGAAGCAGATAACTCAGTTCTCAACGCTGTTTATATGTCTTTGATTGGTGGTGTTTTGTTTGGGCTAATCATGTCGACATTTTACTTTGTTAGACGAAAGCAGTTAAAGCTGTCGGAGTGGAGTTCTTTGGGAGAATAGCCCCAAAACCTAACAAACAATTTAAG
>NZ_SYUT01000048.1:0-2028 GCF_005146325.1 Vibrio genomosp. F6
TTTAAGAGGGATTCTCAACGCTTGCCATTTTTGCATCTACTTCAAATTTAGTGTTTACGGTACAATGCTTTAGGTTGGGTGGAGGCGTTGTTCACCCCTTAATGCGGCGTTAGGCATTTGGAGGCAAATTGAAGATCGGTGACCTAAATATACAAGACATCAATCCAATTCCGGAAATTGAAACCGGAGACGAGAAAGAGGTTTATGCTTTCTATGGCTTAGCTGCTTTTCACGCTCAATGTGCAGAAAAGGCTTTGGTGAATTTTGTTATGGCATATCGCCTCTTAGATAATAAAGTTCTGGATCAGGAGCAATGGCTTGAGTTATATGCAGGGATCAACTCCAAGACGTTTGGTCGCTTGCTCGGACAAATTAAAACTCGAGTTGAGCTATCAGACCATCTGCTTACACATCTCGACCATACTTTAACAAAAAGAAACTGGTTAGCTCATGACTTTTACTATGACCGCGCCAATCACTTTTTGGATTTAGACGGTCGTATAGCAATGATCAAAGAGCTACAAGAACTTATCGAACTATTCCAAGTTTCTGATCGCGTTATTGAACAACTTAGTTTAAAGGTGTGGTCGCACTTCGGCGTAACGGAAGAGTGGATAGAGAAAGAAATGGCTATCCAACACGAAGAGTATCTTAGTGGAAAAAATGCCTAACAAAGCGTTTAAGACAGATTCCCAACGCTCGGCATTTTTGGTTTGCTTTGAATTTAGTGTTTACGGCACAATGGTTTAGGTTTGGTGGTCTGCGTTGCTCACTACTTAACGCGGCGTTATAACTTTTTAATTAGGAATCACACTGTGAAACGTTCTATTTTTTACATATTTGGAATCCTGTTAATTACTGGTTGCTCAAGTGCGCCAGTTTCTAAAGATATACCTCAGTTGAAGATAACAGAGCCTCTTCAGCTATCAGAAGGGGATATAAAGGTTGGCATAATTCGAAATGAAAATGTTGTAGCTTCAGCGATTCACTATTGGCCTGTATACAATCGGAAAGTCATCGGTGGGTTGCTAACAGGTGATTATATTGAATTTAGTTTGCCATCTAAATCTGGAGATGTTGGAGCTTCATGTTACGGAGGGTGGAGTTCATCGTGGAAAACTCGTCTGTATCGACTTACAGAAGATTCTCCAAACGAGCTTTACTTTCTGTTATCCCCTTCATTTACGGAAGGAGATCACTGCTTAGACATGGAAATCATTGATTCAAATGAATTTCATGAAAGAGCTAACTTATCTAAAAAAGTACCAGTAGGCAGTATTTCAAGCCGAGAATAAAAATTATAACAAGGCGTTTAAGACGGATTCCCAACGCTTGGCATTTTTTGTTTGCTTCATCTTTAGTGTATACGGCACAATACTTTAAGTGCAGTGGTTGCGCTGCTCACCACTTAACGCGGCGTTAGGTGAAAAGGAGTTCACTCAAAGTATGAGAGCTGTTTCAAAGTCCATAATTTTGGCAATTTTGATTTTTTTAGTTCTGGGCTGCAAAGATAAATCTGAAGTCTATTCAAATCCGCCAGCTCACTTAGTGGAGCAAATAGATGCATATTTTCCATTATCTATCAAATATGTGAGAAACAATGAAAATATTGCCTTATCTCAAGGCGAGGCACTATTGCCTCAATATCTCGAAATAGCTCGTAAGATTGGCATTAAACACCCTGAAAAAGTACGTGTTTATTATGCGGACAAATTGCCTTTACCTAAAAACGAGTCACTTTTATTTCAGATGCAGCGATTAGGTCTTGATTCTCCTTATTTCACAGGCACTACGTTTGGCTATGGTATTTGGATTTCCACTAAAGCTAAGGGTGATAAATTGCTTCTTTCACATGAGTTAATTCATGTAAAACAAGCGGAAGAGTTAGGTCTTGATGAGTTTACTAAAAAGTATTTACTGCAACTCGCAATCTTTGGTTATCGAGAATCTCCGATAGAGCTTGAAGCTTATGAAAAAGCAGCCAGTTATTTGTAATCTTCGTGTAATTCACCTAACAAACAATTTAAG
>NZ_SYUT01000048.1:2819-3694 GCF_005146325.1 Vibrio genomosp. F6
TTTGTGTTTACGGTGCAGTGGGTTAGTTTGGGTTTTATAGCGTTGTCGCACCTTAATTGGGCGTTATGCATTTCTCCAATTTCGAGACTCAAGGATGATATATGAGTGAATCAAAAGTAGTTCTAGTCACTGGGGGTGGTAGAGGCATCGGTGCTGCCACTTCAAAGCTATTCGCTTCTAACGGCTATGCAGTTTGTATTAATTACAAGTCCAATTCGGCGGCGGCAGAAGCGTTAGCTCATGAAATTAGGTTAACAGGTGGTCTGTGTATTACGGTTCAAGCTGATGTTTCGAGTGAAGTTGAAGTATCAAGGCTATTTGCGAGAATCGATGATGAACTAGGTGCTTTGTCGGTGCTTGTTAATAATGCAGGTATTCTTCGCAAACAATCACGCCTCGAAGATATGACTGCCGACCGAATCAATACCATCTTATCTAATAATGTGACTAGTTACTTTCTTTGCTGCCGTGAGGCAGTCAAACGCATGTCTATACGTCATGGTGGAAATGGAGGTGTGATAGTGAATGTTTCATCGGGCGCATCTCGTTCGGGTTCGCCAAATGAGTATATTGATTACGCAGCGTCTAAAGGGGCGATTGATACGCTGACAAAAGGGTTATCTCTAGAAGTTGCCTCAGAAGGCATCAGAGTTAATTGCGTTCGCCCTGGGCTCATTCATACGGAAATGCATGCTGATGGAGGTGAGCCTGAAAGGATAGAGCGGTTAAAAAGTATTATCCCACTCCAGCGAGGAGGGCGTCCTGAAGAGGTAGCAGAAGCTATCTATTGGCTTTCATCGGAAAAGTCATCATTCTCTACGGGGAATTACTTAGACCTGTGTGGTGGGCTGTAAATGCATAACAAACAATTTAAG
>NZ_SYUT01000048.1:4472-8332 GCF_005146325.1 Vibrio genomosp. F6
GTGTTTACGGTGCAATGGTTTAGCTTGGGTGTTATAGCGTTGTCGCACCTTAATTGGGCGTTAGGCAAAACAAGGAGGTTTGATGCAATATCCAAATGGGAGTAAGTGGTCAGCACTAAAGTCTGAGGTTATTTGTGATGGTGATGACAAGGTTGAGCTAAGTACTATTCCTTGTGGGAAGTTAAAACTACCCTCAGGGAAATTGATCGTATGTGATCCTTTTACGGGATTGAGTAAGTCAAATAACATATTTATTCAAATCATACCTGGTGAATATGAGGTAATTGTTACCCTTGCCGATGTAAGCCCTAATTTAGATGGGAGCCATGTTCGTGAAGCTTATGCTAGCTTAATTATTGATGCCAATGCTAGTGAGAATTCGAGAAAGCTGCTTGAACTCTCACTGAGTGGGGAACCATCTAATCGACCTCTGAACTCTGGTGAGTTTTTCGGATATGGTGTTGATGCTGGTACTTCATGTTTTGCTGATGCAGAAACAATTGAACAGGATATGCCAGTGCAAGAATCATGGTATGAAGGTTTATTTGAAAATAGTGACAGTAATTGCTGGTTCGACCAAATGGATGATGAAAAATTAATTAGAAATGGAATCGCAAATATCCTATTGCCTAAGGATAATGGGAATAATCTAATACTTTTCCATTCAGGTTGGGGCGATGGGTTTTATCCTGTAGTAGGCAGTTATGATTTAAATGGTGTTCTTATAGCCGTTCACACGGATTTCTTTGTTGTGCAGTCGCCAGAAGATGACGAAGAAACAAATAGTTCAATTAAAAAACCATGGTGGAAGTTTTGGGCATAGCTATAGCTTTGCCTAACAAAGCGTTTAAGACGGATTCACAACGCTCGGTGGCTTCAGTTCAAAGATATGCATCAGTGTTTATGGCATAATGTCTTGAGTGTAGTGGTCGCGCTGTTCACCACTTAACGCGGCGTTATGTTTTACAGGGGTTTCAATGGCTTAAATGCCTTTGAGTCGTTCTTTGCCCCTTTAGCTATTCGTTCTGAGTTGTGTCAGCAAATCGCTATTGTCTGTCCCAATTCTTGAATCACTTCACCCGTAAAACATGCCAAAGTTCGCGGGTTGCTTCATTCGGGTTTTCGTGTGGTTTGGTCGTCTTATTTCTCTGGCTTAAAGTCGCTTTGAGCGTATTTCTCTATCAGCCAATAACCTTGGCAGTTGCCTCGGCAAATCGCCATTGTTCTGCGCTGCTTTTGCTAAGAAAGGGCGTTTGTTGAGGCTTGATCGAGTTGCCTCATTAGCAGGGAAGTGGGCTTACGTGTTTCTGGCTTGGCGCATCTGGCGGTCAAGAGAGTATGAGCTTGTGATTTGGTTCAGAAATCTAGGGTTGTATTGCAGTTCTTTGCCAAATAAATCAGTCGTTTGTGTTAAAACATAACAAAGCATTTAAGACGGATTCTCAACGCTTGGCGATTTCAGTTTAGGTCTGCTTTAGTGCTAAATGTGGCAAGGTTTAGGCTTGGGTGGTCGCGTTGTTCACCACTTAATGCGGCGTTATAGCGCAGCCGAAAAGTTTGACTTGTGATATAAAACACATTGCATTGTCATGCTATAGTTCTGACCCTTAATCATTATAGGGTAATAAGTAGTTGGCTAATTTAGAAGATGTCTTCGGTGTAAGTGGTAAACACATTAAGTCTTATATATCAAGGGAGCATGTAGACACTAAGTTGATCGATGCCCTGCGGACGGATAAGCAAGTTATCGTTTATGGAGCCTCAAAGCAGGGGAAAACAGCACTAGTTTCAAAGTATGTCAAATACGAAGATAATATTGTTGTTAGTTTGTCTCCAAAATTCAAAATGGAGGATATCTATAAAGCAATTCTTCGTGATGCTGGTGTAAATGTACGTACATCTTTCACTGAAGGGACGGGTAAAGAAACTAGAAGCGGTCTTAAAGCTCAAGTGCAAGCTACTATTGCAATGTTCGGGAAAACAAGTGTTTCTGGTGAAATAGCAGAGAAGCGAAGTGGAAGCCGAACAGAAGAGTTTGAGGAAATAGAGTTTAACCTTGCCCTACCAAATGACGTTGCATCCCTAGTACATAAAAGCGGTTGTAAAAAAGTAGTGATCCTTGAAAACTTTCATTACCTGAACGAAGATATGCAGCGCCAATTCGCCTATGACTTGCGCGCATTTCAAGACTTGAAAATCAAGATTATCATTTTAGGTGTTTGGAAAGAAGCCAACCGAATGTCTCAATTCAACGGGGATCTTCAAGATCGAGTCGTGGAAGTACCCGTAGAGCCATGGAAGCGTGAAGATTTTCTAGAAATTGCTCGTAAAGGTGAATCCGAGTTAAATATTGCTTTTGACCCCTCAGTAATTGATCAGTGTATAGACTCTTCTTTCAACAGCGTAGGTGTTTATCAGGAACTGTTGAAAGTTACTTGTCGCATTGCAGGAATCAACAATAAACAGCAAACCATTATAGTTATTGATAACCCTGCCCATGTAGATGCTGCTATTGTAGAGAAAACAGAATATTACACGGGGCGGCATCTTAGAAACCTCGAGTCGATAGCTTCTGGAAATGGCTCTGTAATTCAAAGCGATAAGCCGCTGCCATTTTTTATGCCATATTATATTATTGTAGCGCTACTAGAGCTTGGTTTTGAGGGGATTAATGGTGGAGTAAGCAAAGACACCTTAATGCAAAAAATCAAACCAAATCATCATCGTAGCGATGCATTGAAAGGCTCGCATTTAACTAGTGCGCTTAAGAAGCTTGCAGAATTGCAAAGTGCAAAGGGAATAACCCCCCCTGTATTAGCATACGACTCAAACACTCGTATGCTTAAGATCATAGATTCTACATTTTACTTCTATTTAAAAAATGCAAACTTACAAGATGCAATCGAAGATATTGTAAATCCAGTTGATTGTGTCGACTGCTAGTTAATTGCGCTATAACAATCTGTTTAAGAGTGATTCGCAACGCTTGGCATTTTTGCCATGCGTTGCGTTTTGTGTTTAAGGTGGTATGCGGCAGCATCGTTATTGCGTTGCTCACACCTTAACAGGGCGTTAGCTTAAGTTCTATTCCGACGGTAGGTTCTGCTTTAATTCTAGTAACATTAAATATGCGCTTTCACCTGACATATCGTAAGGGCTGAATTGGTCAGAGCCTGAAAATTGTAAGTTAAGTAATGCAGTTAAGTGAGATTGAGGAATGTCGCCCATAGACCAGTCTCCAAATTCACGGCAATGTACTTCTTTGAAGTAGAGAATGGTGACTTTACTGTGTCGTTTGTCATTTACGATGTGACTGTATGTATCATTTATAGCTTCTCTTGAACCTTCTAGGCATTGTAAAAAGTACTTCTGATTATGACTTAGTAGTCCAGTGATGTTAGCTTCTTTGTTGTGTTCGCGTGATGTCGTAAGAATGTCTGTTAAAGCGTTCAAATCGCAGTCTTTTGAAAGAGTGCTGACATAAATTAATCGAGTTAGGAACATAGCTACCACTTTGTTTTTATTAAACGTTACTATCAAATATAATCTATATAGTAGAGTTTGCTAATTAGAGCAGGGTTTATCACTGACAAATATTAAGCTAACAAACAATTTAAAAGTGACTCCTAACGCTTGGCAATTTCACTTCGGTTTGAATTTTGTGTTTACGGCGCAATGGTTTAGTCTAGGTTTTATAGCGTTGTCGCACCTTAATTGGGCGTTATGAAGCATGGAGGCTTTAAGTATGATTGATCAAGTTGGAAATACAAAAATTAAGCTAAAACATAGAGCTACGTGTCACTGCGGTTCGGTAGTTCTTGAATTAACATTACCAAATGGGATCGAAAATCCTAGAAGGT
>NZ_SYUT01000049.1:0-2738 GCF_005146325.1 Vibrio genomosp. F6
ACGGTGCAATGGTTTAGCTCAGGTTTTATAGCGTTGTCGCACCTTAATTGGGCGTTAGCCGTCATGGAGCTTGCTATACTCAAAGTGATAGAATAGTATCACTTTAGTATTCCTTTGGAGCAGCTCTCATGAAAGTAGAACTAGTTACATCACTTAAACGTCAAGCAACTAAGATCCTCGCCGATCTCCACGACACCAAAGAACCAGTGTTAATTACTGAACATGGTAAGCCATCGGCATATCTGGTTGATGTTGATGATTACGAGTTTATGCAAAATCGCTTGGCGATTCTGGAGGGGATTGCACGAGGTGAACGTGCATTAGCTGACGGTAAAGTGGTGAGTCACGATGAAGCTAAGGACAAAATGTCAAAATGGCTGAAATAATCTGGACTGAGCCAGCGTTATCTGACCTGAACGATATCGCTGAATATATCGCACTTGAAAATATCGTAGCTGCAAAGCAGTTAGTGCAAACGATCTTCTCCAAAGTCGAACGCCTGCAAACTTTCCCAGAGTCAGGTCGTATTCCACCCGAGCTAGAACATTTAAGTTATCGTGAAGTTGTCGTTAATCCATGTCGTGTTTTCTATAAACAAGACGGTGACAAAGTGTTTATTCTGTTTGTTATGCGTGCAGAGAGAGACTTGCGTAAGTTCCTGTTGAGTAAGCAGTAACCTTTGGGAATGAGCGGCTAACAAACTGTTCAAGAGGGATTCGCAACGCGTGGCATTTTTACTATGCGTTGAATTTAGTGATTAAGGCGGTATGCGGCGGCTTTTGTATTGCGTTGCTCACCCCTTAACAGGGCGTTAGTTTCTATGAGGTAATAATGACTTTAAACGATTTAACAGTGGACTTCTCTCATGTTGAAAGAGAAAAGTTGCTATCGAGCTGGATATGGCTGATCGGCGAGAGAAAGTTACCAATCTTAATAAGCTCCAGTGGCGATGCTTTTGTTCAAGATATTGATGATGGGTCAATTTCGTTTTTAGATACAGGTTCACCGGCATTGGACGTTGTAGCAAGTAGTTATGATGAGTTTAGTTCTCTTTTATCAAATAAAGAGTTTGTTGTTAACTATCTTGCGGTAGCTATGGTGGGTGATCTTATTCAAAGTGGAAAGAAACTTAAATCTGGTGAGATTTATAGCTTAATTAAGCCTTGTGCTTTAGGTGGAGAATATAGCTTCGACAATATTGAACCATGTGATGTGGATGTACACTTTTCAATATTAGGTCAGTTGACTGAACGGGTTTGTCAATTGCCTCAAGGGGCGTAGGACGAAAAGTTTGAAGTTCGAACTCTAACAAACAATTTAAGAGTGACTCCTAACGCTTGGCAATTTTACTTCGGTTTGAATTTAGTGTTTACGGTACAATAGTTTAGCTTAGGTGTTATAGCGTTATCGCACCTTAATTGGGCGTTATATTTTGGAGGAAAATTCATGCCACATCTAATGGCTGTTTGTGATAATTGTGGAAATGAGTTCCCGTCTGGCTTCTTTATAGAAGGTTGTTCTAATGTCACATTCACAGGGAATAAATCAGGTCCATGTCCAAATTGCGGAGGTATGGGTTCAGTCAATTATATTTCCGATGAAGATAAGCAAGATGCAATTTGGGCTATTGCAACAACTAAACAGTTTGAGTTGTTTCAAGATTCAATTACTAGCGTTGAAGCATTGTTGAAGATTCAATCAGGGCAAAAGGTAGAAAGAGCCCTTTTAATTATGCTACATACACATGTAGTGACAGCTATTGAATCTTACCTATCATCAATTACGATCCATAAAATTTTAAACTCAGAAGAGTTTAAACGAAAATTGGTCGAGAGTGATCCTGAGCTATCTAAACAAAAGTTTTCACTAAAAGAAATCTATGAAAAAAGTGAAAACATAGGTTTTATAGTTGCCCAGCACTTAAAAAGTATAATTTTCCATGATATGAAGAAGATAAAGCCGATGTATTCAAAAGTCTTCCAGTTTGAGTTTGGTGATATTAAGTGGCTTTTTAAAGCTATATCTTTAAGGCATGATTGTGTTCATCGGGGAGGTTTCACGCAAAAGGGAGACTCTATTGATGTCAGCAAAAGCTCCGTCGGTGAGCTAGTTAAGTTGGCGAAATCTTTGATTAACAGCCTAGAAGATCACTGGCAAACCAAAATATAACAAAACGTTTAAGAGTGATTCCAAACGCGTGCCGGTTTCGCTTCGCTCACCATTATGGCACACGGTTGTCACACCTTAACGTGGCGTTAGGCTCATGGGATAGTGTCGAGGAAATATCAAGTAAAGGGTAAGCTTGTGTTTGGTTTTTTTAGAAAAAGTAAAATTGAATTTGGTGCAAAAAAGGCTCTCGAAGAGTCAGGAATTGAACAGTCGAGTTATTCCGATTACTTTAATTTCATAAAAGGGTTAGGTTTCATTCAATCTTTAGATGCATCAAAAGATGCGCTAACACAGCCATTGCAAAGTCTCTGCTTTGCTTTTGCAACACTAGAATTAATGAAACTCCGCTGTCAATTACACGGTCAAAACTCAAACGTAGCTGTGATAAATGTGTCACTTGAGTATATTGGGAAGGCAATTGAACTACAAATTTCAACTTCAGTTAACCCAGAACACAGTGAAAGAGCCGCCGAAGTCTTGCTTGATGCTATCAAACAAGATTCTAGGGATTTAATCGCAAAACAAGCCATGTAGTGTTTATGAAATACGAGCCTAACAAGAGACTATGG
>NZ_SYUT01000050.1:0-393 GCF_005146325.1 Vibrio genomosp. F6
TCTTAAATTGTTTGTTAGATTTTTCATTTCGTATCAATCAGTTAAAGTCAGGTAAATACGTGACTAACGAATTGATACACCCTCAATTTCAATAACTGAATTCGCATTGGCTCGTTCGATAATTTTAACCAAGGCAGATTGAATTACCTCATTTTCTCTAACATCAGTTTCACTTGAAAAACGCTCTTCTTGAACCTCTGATTCCTCGCCAAGAAGAAACTGAACAACCACTTCATTTGCAAAGTCAGACCTTTCACCGAAGTAAGATAATGTGATTTGAGGGTAACCTTTAAATCCTTTTTTGACCTGTTTCGCGATACGTTTCTTAGCTTTATCCAAATTCATATTAAATCCTTGTAAACACTGAAACTGAAAAAAATATAACGCCCAATT
>NZ_SYUT01000006.1:0-346 GCF_005146325.1 Vibrio genomosp. F6
TAGACAACAAAACGCACTTGGCTAAGAAGCGAAATAAATTGAAATTGGAGTTATTCGATTAACCAGAATGACAAAGAAGTCGAGCGAGAAACCTGACGACAAAGTGCGCTGAAGCCACAACTTTCAGTGAAGTCCCCACGAAAGAGAAACCGCGCAAAATGAACTTGAGCCAGCAAAACTTACTAACGAGGAGACTTGCGTGACGTTGCACCTAATTAACCGATAAACATTCTACGTGCGATGGTCATTTTGATGGCAATTTTCACGAAAGAAACAGGTGTGTAGCTTGAGCGCAGAACAAAGATAAACGGATACTTTAACCCTTTGAATCTTATGCAATATAACG
>NZ_SYUT01000051.1:0-58973 GCF_005146325.1 Vibrio genomosp. F6
ATACATACATACATACATATAAAAATCGTTATAAGAAAACAATATAATACAAAGCGAATAAATAATTTGAAAAACAGTTAAAAAGTTGTTATTTTGTTACTCGTAGTGATTAATTATCAGCTGAAATTTAGCTTTTATTGTGATATGGGTTCTATGTTTGTTAGTCCGTATATAGAGAGGAACAGTACTAGTAGAAAATTGTAATTATATAATATTAGAAATGATGCGAAAATGCATCTTCGGCTACTTGTTGATGAAAATACTTTGATATAAATGACGGGAAGATATAATTTGTATATCTGATGATATTCAACAACTCTGACAAGTCAGAGAGTATGTTATTTCCTTTTCGAAAGGAATTGAAAAACTTAGTATGGTCTCTAAGGAGGCAATACATCAATAATTAATTGTTATTTTGCGCATAAATTGAAATCAGATAGCGATAATATCAGTGTTAAGTTATAAAAACTAGCCGAAAAACTTAAAAATAAACTTCTAAATTGTATAGAGTAGTTGAATTACGCCCCACTTGATTAATTAAGATGGTAGCAATTGAGTTATATTGATAATTTGGTTAAACCACGAGAAAAATTAAATTGTTTGAAATAATAAAATGATTCATTTTGTTCCAAGTGAACTATCATCGATAGTTTTGAATGAAGATGTTAGGCAAAGTGGTGATTAGTTAAGGCGCAGTTATGAGCTGGCAATTCAGCTAATTGAAGCGTGTAACAGTGGTAGAGTGGTTCGCTTTGTTGCGTAATTCAGTGGAACTAAATCCAGAACCTACGATCTGATCAGCTACATTCACTCCCTCTCGTAGCCCTATGCCTAAACCTCGTTATAAAACAACCAACTGGAAGCAATACAATCAATCACTTATTAACCGTGGCTCTCTGACCTTTTGGATTGATGAAGAGGCGATAAGCGGTTGGGCGAAAAGCAAACAGAATAAGCGCGGGAGGCCACGTCGGTTCAGTGATTTGGCTATTACGACAGCACTCATGGTGAAACGAGCTTTTTCTATGCCACTGAGAGCGCTGCAAGGATTTATCGACTCGATATTTAGGTTAGCCCATGTACCGTTAAGTTGTCCGCATTACACCTGCATCAGTCGTAGAGCCAAGCAAGTTTAGGTCTCATTTAAGACTAAAACGAGTGGAGCAATACAACACCTAGCCATTGATGCAACTGGCCTTAAGGTTTATGGCGAAGGTGAATGGAAAGTCAAAAAACACGGGACGGATGGTAAGCGTAGAGTCTGGCGAAAGCTTCATATTGCCGTCGATACAAGCACTCATGAGATCATTGCCGCCGAGCTAAGTTTATCAACGGTCACAGATGGAGAAGTACTCCCGAACTTACTGAAACAAACACGCCGAAGTATCCTTGAGGTGTCTGGTGATGGCTTACGACACAAGAGCATGTCACGCTGCAATTAAGATTAAGGGAGCCATTGCTCTTGTTCCCCCACGAGAAGGGGCAGCCTTTTGGGAGCGTGGTCACCCTCGAAATCTCGCCGTGGGTTGCCAGAAGTTATACGGCTCAAATAAGTATTGGAAAGAGCGGTATGGATACCACAAACGCTCATTGTCAGAAACAGCGATGTATCGAGTTAAACAGTTGCTAGGAGGACGATTGAGCTTAAGAAATTACAATGCACAGGTGGGCGAAACTTACGCGATGATAAAAGCGTTGAACAAGCTTACTGGGTTAGGTATGCCTGAAACTTGTCGTATTGATTAAGAAATACGCGAAACGGGGTAGTTCTATCTTTAAATTTAATTACGCAACAAAGCCAAGTGGTTCACTCGCACCGTGAGTTATTTTTGGACATTAATAATAAGCCCTAATTTTTATAAGTGGAGTAAATGTGTTTGAAGCATATCGAAAATAACAATATAAATGTGGTTGCTCTTTGCGCCTCTGGTCAATTCTTTTCGTCAATCACAGGCCCATTGGAAATTATTGAAACTGCATGTAATATATCTGGGAATGCGAAATTAAATACAAGTATTGTTTCTCCAGATAATAGATCCTTACAAGGAGTTGGTGGAGTACATATTGAAATAAGTAAAAAGTGGGCTGATATACCCTCTACTGATGTACTATTGATTGGTTCGATCGGAGACCCTAATGATGGCCTTAACTGTATATCATTAGATTTAATGCTGTGGATAAAAAAACAATCAGATTCTGGTGCGAGAATTATAAGTATCGATACAGGGATATTTATCCTTGCTAAATGTGGAATTTTAATGGATCAAGAGATTGTTGTACATCCTTATTATTCATCGTTGTTCAAAAAAATGTTTAACAATATAAGGATATTAGAACAAAAAAAAATAATGATTACTGATAAATTGTATATTTCTGTAGGAGTGCATACTTATCAAAACGTGATGATGTCATTGGTCGAGAAGCTCTATGGAAGTCAAGTTAAATATACTTGCCATGAATTAATAAGTGCAAATGGATGTGACAAGGAATCGTTGAGATACAGTGATATTCTTGAGTATATGCAACATAAAGACATAGTTATTCATGATGTTCAGAAGTGGATCATTACAAATGGAACTAAATCAATAACGATAAATCGACTTGCTATAAAGGCTAATTTATCTGAAAGGCAGTTTAAGAGACGATTTAAAGAAGTTACAGGTGTTACACCGCTGAAGTTTATCCAATTTGTACGATTATCTTTAGCTAAGAGTTTACTTAGAACGACCAATTTAACCGTTGAATCCATTGGTCGAAGAGTAGGCTATGAAGATGTGAAGTTCTTCAGGCAAATATTTAAGAGAGAAAACGAATTATCGCCATTAGAGTATAGAAAATACAGAGGTAATCATTCTAATAATGGGATGGCGATGAGTGAAGAATCAGTGTTGTTTGAAGGTTAGTATTTATAAAGATATATCTAATTAAGATTCTTAAAGTGAATAGGCATGATGTCGTGTTTATAATTAAATAAAATGACCAGATAACTAATTGTTATAGTTTAATCTTATTTTATATCGTGAATATAGTTTGTTGATAATATTGAAATAAAAGGGCCTCAGATAATATTAGAGTCATAGCACTATAATTAATGGGGGGGGGTGTGTTTTTTTTTGGGGGGTGTTTGTGCCATACTTAAATATTTTATAACAAATGTACATATTAATTCATAGTGTTAAATAATATTAAAAACAGATACTTATGTCTAATGTTTATGAATTCATCGTATTTGCAATGTCTTTCTTAGTGGTCTAGTTGCATATGTAATTTATGAATGGTAAGGCGTAAGATATCGACCTGAGCATATGAGGTCTCGTTATATCCTCTCCCCCCCGGTATAGCTCTATGCGATAACAATCCAATTATAAAAAATGACGGAATAATTCGATGAACGCCATTAATAGAACTATTGATGCAAAATACCTGCGAACATTTACGCATGTAGCTAGGCACCGCAGTTTTACAGCTGCAGCCGAGAGTTTGTACTTGACTCAACCGGCAGTTTCTCAACATATAAAAAAAATAGAAAAAACAATTGGAGCTCGAATCTTCGATCGGAAAGACGGGTTTATGTTGACAAGTCATGGAAAAATTTTATTAGAATATGCAGATCAAACGATGTTTATGTATGAAAGGCTGTTTAAAGATTTAGCTGAAATAGATACTTGCAAAAAATATTCTATAGCTATCTCCGATTCTTTTAACACGGATTTAGTAGAAAAAGTGGTTAATACATTCTTAACATACAATGATACAGAGTTAGCCATTACAGCGTATAGCAGTTTAGATGATATCAATACTTCGAATTATGATTTGGTGTTTGGTTCAGGAAAGCTAATGTCAGATGAAGGAAAAATTTTCCCTCTAAACAGGGTTAAGTACATTTTGGCTTACAACGAATACATACCGCCAAACCATGAACGCCCAAAAAGAGTCGTATTTTGCAACTCTTTAACGCGCCGTGAAGCTGAAACATTGATTGATTATTCAGGAGTCAATTTATCTGAAATTAAAAGTTGGCTTACAACATCATCGTCACGTTTGATGACAAATGAATTAAAAACTAAAAATACATACGTTATTTGTCCAAGCTGGGCTGTTAGTGGAAAGGGATGCTACCAAGAACGTTTACATAAAGAGTTGGACATGTATGTATGGTGTAATGAATCTGCTGCCCAAAAAATTGATCAAGAAGGTTTAAAACGTTTGATTGCTGATATCTTTAATGAAAATATCAAAAAATAGACTTCCATTCGTAAGTTAATCACCTTATCGCTAACATAGCGATAAGGTGAAGAAAATCCAACCAGAAATTCCTATTGGTATAGTATAAGGTACACCATGCTTGAATGCGGACCTTCTTCTTATCGTGCCATATACCCACATAAGTATTATCTGAACCCCTCCAAATAGCCCTATAACAAGCAATGTTATTTGAGAGTACTCCGGTTTTATACCAATGAAAACACTTCCAATAAGCTTTACATCGCTCCCCCCTAAAACATTCATCAACCATAGTAAGAAAAAAATGGAAAATACAAAAAATGCTGTAAATAGTTGATTAAAAATATTAGCTGAATTTATGATACAGCTCACTGTACAAAGTAATAGTGTGACAAAAATTAATCGATGTTTAACAACTCGGTATATAACATCAACATAAAAAATAGCTAAAAAGTTTGCAAACACCACCAAAGATAAGAATATGTTGAACTTGCTCATTATTAGTGCGAAATATTAAATAAATAGGATTTCGATATATTGACGGTATTGAAGTGTTTAATCAATTGTTTATTTACGACTACAAGAAAAATATAAATAAATTAACCTTATAAGTGCATAATAAATATTAATTGGAGGTGGGAGGGGAATAGGACTATAGTGACGACTGTTTTAATTATTCAATACACATAATAGAGAGAAACACAATGTTTTTAAATATAAACGCTAAAGTTCGTCAAGTTTGTAAGAAGTTCAAATCCGACAAGCGTGGTGTAACAGCAGTGGAATATGCAATTATCGCAGTAACAATGTCGGGTATTATTCTAACTATGCTTAATACTAGCGGACTCGGAGACAGTCTGGAAAGTGCGATGAAAGAAGTAACTTCATCTATGAGTACCAAAGCTGAAACACCAGAAACACCACCAACACCACCAAAGTCATAGTACTATATTAGTTTAAATGAAGTTAATTATGAGAGGCCTAGCCTCTCTATATGGTCGCAATCTAATGAGCAGAATATTTATTTTTTCGTTGATCGCAATTTCTGTTTTTATTTCATTTTTTTATATAAGTGGAGTGCTAACTCCAGAAGAAGTAGTTGTTGAAAAAAAAGAAATAATGATAGAGGTGGCATTCTTAAAACATGATGTAGAAAAAAAACAACCAATTAAAAATGATGATTTTGAACTAGTATTAATACCAGAATCGGAAATGCTTGAAAAAGAAGCGTACTCAAGTATTACTTTAAGTGATGGAGCTCTATGGGCGAGTGATACTTCTGGGGGAGTAAATTTGAAGCAGCAACAAGTTTCAAATCCGGGCGAACGCGATTATATGTTCCTTTCTCTGAGTAATGATCAAGTACCCTATTATTACAAGTCTACTGGTAATAGTATTGTTGAAGCATTGCCTATTAAACCAGGAGATAAAGTAAGCTTCGTAGCGACAACATCTTCGAAATCGAATCTTCTAGAGGATGGCTATTCGGATATTGATAGTCTAAGCAGTGATGTGATTATCAATGATGCGAAAGTTATTCAAGTTATTGAGTCTGCGTTAGAAACTGATTCAGAGAATGAGAACTATAGCCTCATTATTGCATTAACGGTAAAACAAGTTTTGCAGCTGGAAATGGCACAAAAAATAGGTGCGGTTACTTTAGTTCCGGCTAAGTTGGCCTATAAGTACTTGTCAGTAAAAAGTAGTGATCTGATTGAACATCGCTACGGTGTACGTCAGCTTAGAGGAAATTAATAATGCAGAGTATTAAAGTAACTGCGAAAACCTGTTTTATTGTTTTATTGGCTTCATATCAAGTAAGTGCTGGCGAACTTCTCAATTTGGATCTTGGTGCGGCAACAACTGTAAATATTAAACGAAAGATTGATACAGTGTTTGTAACAAATCCTGGAGTTGCCGATTACAAAATTATAGCTAATGGAAAGTTGGTTGTTTATGGCGTGGCTCGAGGTGGAACTTCCATAATTGCATACGACAGAGCAGGAAATGAAATATACAACGCAGAAGTAATTGTTAATAAAAGCCTACGACTATTAAAGCAAATGCTAGTTGCACGTTACCCCGATGAAAGTATTCAGTTGACTAACATTGGTGAACAAGTAGTGCTAGATGGAGTTGTAAGTAGTGAAGAAACAAAAAATCAAGTGTATAGATTAGTTGGTGAAATGCTTAAAAAAAGCAAAGAACGTCATACTTTTGAATTAACAGGAACTGATGGAGAATCAGTAGACGCACTGGATTACACTGCAACATACGTGTTCGATGATATAATAAATAATCTAAAAGTACTCACTACAACTCAGATCAACGTTAAACTTACCGTCGCTGAAGTATCAAGTTCATTCCTTACCGAACTTGGAGTCTCTTATGCTGAAAGTAATGGTAAAAGTATTGGTGATGCAGGTAAATTTGTAAATAAAATTCTTGATTTTTCTGCAGAAGATATTGTGGCTGTAATTTCGGCTAGTGGTAATGATAACATAGGGCAGGTTTTAGCTGAACCAAACCTCTCAGTTATCTCCGGCGAATCTGCTAGTTTTCTCGTCGGTGGAGAAATTCCAATTGCTGTTCGTGATAATGATGGAGTATCAATTACCTATAAAGAGTACGGTGTTAAACTGTCGATGATTGCGAAAGTTACCGATTCAGAGAATATCCGTTTGTCACTACTTCCCGAAGTCAGTTCTATTGATAAAACAAATGGTGTTAATTCAGGCCTTGTTAGTGTTCCATCGTTACGCACTCGAAAAGCACAGACAACAGTACAATTAAAGGATGGGCAAAGCTTTGTTTTAGCGGGTTTATTGACATCAGAAGAACAAGAGTCTCTGAGTAAAATTCCAATTCTTGGGGACATACCGATTTTAGGTGCTTTATTTAGTAAAGCAAACACTGAACGTCGAAAAACAGAGCTTATCATTGTAGCCACAGTGAATTTAGTTGATCCGGTGAAAGAAAATGAAATTAAGCTACCAAAATTCAAACGAACAAGTGATTTAGAGCGTTTACTCAGGATTGACTTATCAAATGTAGATGACGATGAACTTGAAAGTACAATGAAATCTGGAGGTTTCTAGTTTATGAAAATTTTATTACTTATGTGCAGTATTATATCTCTAAGTGCTTGTACAGTAATTACTCCAGAGAACAAAACTGTAGTAAATACTTTAAAGGAAACGTTCGAATTTTCTGCTATTCGTAAAGAAGAAGCGATGAATAATTCATTGGGTTTTATAAAGCGAATTAACAGCAAGCATACCAAATCAAATTTTTTAATTGAATATAATACTGATGAAAGTCAGTTTATCGATGAATTTGTTATAAAAATTAAAAAGTTAGGTGTTAATAAGTTGCGATATAATTTAAAAGTGATAAATAAAACTAGTAGTGATGAGATAAAATTAACAGCTACGTACTATCAACTAGAAGATAAAAACTGTGGGGCTACTTCTTTTTCTAATATTAATAATTACGCATTCGGGTGCGCATTAGAATTTAATCGAAAATTAAGTTTAACGAAACCAGTGAAAGGCCAGTAATAAAATGGATTTAGATAATTTATTCAAAAGCTCAATGTCCAAGGCCGAAACAAAAGTTAAGACCACAGATTTAATAGTTTCTGATGACATTTGTTTTTTAGAGTCAATTGATGAACTTTATGCTATCGAAGGGTTCACCACTCCATTAAAAGTGGCTGATATAGATGATGACAGTTGGCATAAGAATGATTTGACAATAAAGAATGTAATATTAGATTTACGTGAGACTAATGATATTGTTTCAGAGGTGTCTGAGATTTCGTCTAGGCTAGATGTCAGCATCTCACTTATTGTTGTTACTTGTTTAGACTCGATAGTAATGCGCGATCGTGTTTTAGCATTAGGCGCTAATTATGTCCTATGGGATGATGAATTAGATGGTCTTTTAGGTGCAATAAAAATTGAAACTGATGAAACTACTTTTAATGTAAACAAGAAAAAATCACGCGTTGCTAAAAGGGTCTTAATTCTTGGAAGTAAAGGTGGCATCGGCGTGTCATCAATTGGATCTTACTTATCTTATAGCTTGAGTCAACAGGCTAGCTTGAAGACCTTACTCGTTGAACACGATACAACAGCACTTAATTCTGATATTTTTTTAGCGGTTAAGGGACTTAAATCTAAACAGAGTAGTATTGATCTTAATCAATCAGAGTTAGATGCTGCGATAGCTAGTGCTTATGTGCATCGGGTGAAAGACAAACTGGACTTCTTAGCTTTGGAAAAGAATCCAGCATGTTTAATTGATCATGCTGATTCTTTATATAGAATATCTAGTGAACTTATAGATCAGTATAACTTCATCATAGATTCCGTACCATTAAGTGCTCTAGATGAGTTACATGCTGACAATTTTGTTGAACGTTACCATAGAATTTTTGTTGTCTGCGAACCGTCAGTTTCTTCCTTGCGCTCATACAATACAATAAAGAAAAAAATTGGGAAAACACCGCACCAAGTTATATTCTCGATGACTCGTCATCAAAAAGATTATATGGTTCCTTTGCAAAGTGCGAAAGAAAAAATAAAAGCAAAAGAGTCTATAGATATAGCCTATGAGGCCAGTTTAGAGAAAATAATCATTCAGGATGGAATTCATTGTTTGGCTAAAACAAAACTCCACTCTGCGATTGCAATTATGGTAAATAACTTGTCTGGAAAGAAAGTTAAAAAAGAATCTCGTTTAAAGTGGCTTAAAAAATGAACCAATTAAAAACGATTTATATTGAAATTAGAGATGAAATATTTGATGCATTAGATGCAGCATCTTTAGTTGAAATTGAAAATGCTGAACTTGAATTACAGTTAAAAGAATCAGTAAGCATATTGATTGAACGCAAACAGTTACAAATCAGTAATGTAAAACGGTTAGATCTTGTAAAAGCTCTGTTAGATGAGTTGAAGGGGTTAGGTCCATTGCAGGCCCTGGTTGATAATGATGATATATCAGACATCATGATTAATGGACCATCGGATATATTTATTGAGATTAAAGGGAAAATAGAAAAATCTCCTATTCAATTTGTGAATGAGAAACAGTTGAATACGATAGCGAAAAGAATTGCATCAAATGTTGGACGACGTATAGATGAATCTAAACCGTTGTGTGATGCTCGCTTAGAGGATGGGAGTCGTGTAAATATAGTCATTCCACCCCTGGCAATTGATGGAACATCTATTTCAATTCGTAAGTTCAAAGAACAAAAAATTAAATTGGAAAATTTAGTTGAGTTTGGTGCTCTATCCGTTGAGATGGCAAAATTGCTTTCTATAGCAAGTCATTGTAAATGTAATATTCTTATTTCTGGTGGTACAGGCTCGGGTAAAACAACCTTGCTTAATGCATTATCTGGTTTTATTGGAGAAGCAGAGAGAATAGTAACAATAGAAGATGCTGCTGAGTTGCAATTGCAAAAACCACATATCGTGAGATTAGAAACTCGAGAGGCGAGTGTTGAAGGTTCTGGGGCTATAACTGCACGGGATTTGGTTATTAACGGTCTGCGTATGCGACCAGATAGAATAATTGTTGGCGAGTGCCGTGGCGGAGAAGCTTTTGAAATGTTGCAAGCGATGAATACAGGACACGATGGTTCAATGTCTACACTCCATGCCAATACTCCTAGAGATGCAATTGCTCGAGTCGAAAGTATGGTAATGATGGCGACATCTAATCTGCCACTTGAAGCCATACGCAGGACCATTGTCAGTGCAGTTGATTTGATTGTGCAAGTGAGGCGATTACATGATGGCAGTCGTAAAGTTCTGTTTATTAGCGAAATTGTTGGGTTAGAGGGCGATAATGTAGTCATGGAAGATATATTTCGTTATGAAAATACGGGTGGTATGAGTGATGGTAAAATTGTTGGAGAGTACCGAACACCCGGTCTATCAAAGCGTTCAGTGATCTATGAAAGAGCTAAGTTTTTTGGTTTGGACGGTGCTTTACAGGAGCTATTTTCATGTTAGCGCTTCTAATTGGTGCTTGGTCGTTACTTGTTATGGTATTAGTTTTTTCTCACTGGAAGAAAAACCGGAAAATCACAGAACTTATTGATAATAGTGGAAGCTTCGACGGCGTTGTTGGAGTGCGTGCAGTAATCGATTCAGAAAGTTTTAACATCACGTACAAGAAGAAAATTAAAGATAAGTACAAGCAATTGAATAAATTACTTTATCCAAATGGTTTGATAAAACTAATATTGTTTTTTTCGATTAGTTCGACTGTGATTTATTTTATTAATGTTTGGTTTTTCCGACAAGATTATATTCAATTATGGCTTATTTTAGAGCCGATACTTCTTATTGTTTTTTTTGTTAAATTAAGTGCACTTCAAGCTAAGAAATTTCAAGATAATTTCCCTGATGCTCTTAACATTTTAGCCGGAGCATTATCTTCTGGTCAGAGTATAGTCCATGCATTTGAGTATGTAGGTACTCAGTTAGATAATGAAGTAGGCAAAGAATTTAAAAAAATGGCAGAGCGCCTTCTTATTGGTGAGGACCCTGATGGAGTACTGGCTAGAAGTGCTTCAACATTTCCATATGTAGAATACTTTTTCTTTGCTTCTGCTATTAGGATTAATCTTAGCCGAGGTGGGCAGTTAAAAAACGTAATTAACAGAATAAACCGAATCATGTTTGAAGCAAGAGCTATTGATAAAAAGAAAAATGCTCTTACATCAGAAGCTCGTTCATCAGCAAAAATAATTGCAGCACTACCTGTAATATTTCTTATGATATTGAAATTCACAAGCCCGGAAAATTATGATTATGTTATGTTTGAAGATGCAGGTAGACCTCTTTTTTATTATGTTTTGACCAGTGAGTTAATTGGCTTTGCTCTTATATATATGATCCTTAGGGGTGTTAAGTGATTGATTTTACATGGAAAAGAATGATAATTTTAGTTTTAGCGATGTTTGTGTCATTAATTGTAGCAAAATTTGTTCTTAAATTTTTTGATAATACAAAAGCCAATTTATCTACGAGAAAAATAATAGGTTCAACACAAGATAAAGTGTCAATTAGTGAATATATTCTAAAGTTATTATCAAGACTATCTTTTAATAAAGAAGAGACAAAGAATAACCTCATAAAAGCAGGTATACATAATGATGTTTTTTCCCAAGTGTACTACCTTATTAAGATAGTACCTACTGTTATATCTTTATTTGTTGTTTTGTTTTTATATTTTACTGGTGAGGTTAAGTTAGTTAATTGTTTTATATATTTTTCCATCACAATGGTATTCTGTCTCATAGTTCCTGATATGTATATCTCTATGAGAAGTAAAAATAATATTTCTCATATAAGTGGACGATTGCCTTTTTTATTGGACCTAATGAATATTTGCGTCCACACTGGTATGACCTTAGAGGCAAGTCTTGAATATCTTGCCGGTGAATTAAAAATGGTCGACACAAGCCTTGCCTTTGTCGTAAAAAAAACGTCAGAAAGGTCAAAAATAATAGGCTTAGATAAAGCTCTAGGAGAGTTTAGCGACTTGGTTCCGACTAACGAAGCCAGAAGCTTTGTTATGACATTAACGCAAAGCTTAAAATATGGATCTTCTGTTGGTCCTGTCCTTGCTTCTCTAGCATCAGATATACGTGAGATAAATATGCTTCAACTTGAAGAAAAAATTGGGAAAATGGGAGCGAAAATGTCGATACCTATGATTGTTTTTATCATGGTTCCGATAGTTATCTTGATTGCTGCTCCTGGAATTATGAGGATGTTAGGGTAATGATTAAAAAAAGTATAGTTATACTATCATGCTTTGTTTTGTTTGCTTGTTCGTCTATAAATAATGAACTTTTAACCAAAGAAAGACTGCTGGTTAACTCCTCCCAGAGTGAGCAACTTATTGAATTTTATAAAGTTAACCTATCAAAAGTTCCTGAATATAAAGTGAAGTTAATTAATTTATATTTAGACAAAAAAGATAATAAGTCTGCTGAGTTATATATAAATACCTATGGGAAGGATGATTTAGACGAGCCCGAAGTTATTTTAACATTATCTAGATTAGAGTATATAAAGTCCAACTATTCATCAAGTAAGAAATATTTAGATAATTACTTAGACGAAGGTGGTAGTAAATCTGAATATTATTTGCTTAATGGGAAAATTCTAGCTCAACAAAAGCAATATGATTTGGCTATAGAAAGTTTTGATAATAGTAAAAAGAATGGAGCTTCAGATAGAGAGGCTAACAACAATATAGCGGTTGTTAATATGCTTCAAGGTAAGCATGAACAGGCAATGGAAGCATTATATGGTTTATTTGCAATTGATCCAAATGATCAAAAAATTCGTTCAAATTTAATGATGGCGTCAATAAGGGCACAGCGCCCTGATGTAACGCTAGAAGTTCTTAAATTTAGTAATACAGAACAAGAAGCTCGAATTAAATTAGCTAAATTGTCAAAGTCAGTAAAGACAATAAAAGAAAAACAGAAAGTACCACTAAAGCTTAAATCTATTAAACGTATAAAAAAGTCGGCAAAAAAGGATGTTGTAAAAATGGATTCAATTGCCCTTGCTAAAGAAACAAAGATCTCATACATGGAGAATTCTATGTTGGATCCTAATAATCTAAAACCTAAAGCGCCAGCTATTTATAGAATACAAGTTTTAGCAACTTATAAAGTGATACCAAGTGATTATTTGTATTACTTAAAAAGTAACTATGGGAAAGTTTATTCATACACTCATGGCTTATGGAAACGTTACTGTATAGGGGAGTTTAACGATATTGATAACGCAAAACTGTTCTTAGAGAATATGAATGTAAAAGGAGCGTTTATCGTTGATTATACTAAAAAGAGGTATTTGGAGTTGTGATTAAAGCTAACAAAGGAGTGATTACAGTTGAAGCAGCACTTGGGCTACCTGTTCTACTCATGGTTTTATTTACATGGCTTGATCTATCTGTATTAACATATTCAATGTCTTTTATTGATCATGCTTTTACTACAGCCGTAATGAAAAACAAAAAACTCGGTGATTCAAGTAATTCAGTGAATGTTGATTACCAAAAAACACTTCTAGCTTCATTAAATGAAAGTGGTGGTCTACTAGGGAAGGCTGTTGTGGATCAATCATCTATATCTACAAATGTTTATTACTTTAAAAATTTGGATACTTTCACAGAATGCAACATTTCGCACAGTCAGCTATCAGCATGTGCAGATGCGTTTGGTGATAAAGCTGAAAATTCAATAAATATGCCAATTGCTGTTTATAATCTTACCTTTGAATATAATCCACTTTTCAATTACGCACTGCCTAAAATTGACATAAAACGAGAGATTATTGCAGTACAGGAATATGAAAGATGCAGATTTAAATTAGGAAAAGGAGCTGGATGTGGTCATTAAGCAGAAGGGCTCATTTTCAGTCGAACTTGCACTTGTGTTGGTCTTTTTTAGTTCGTTTTTAGCTATTCATATTAATTATACGATTGCTATTAATAAAAAAGGTCAATTAGATAGAGCTACATATTCGTTACTTTCACTTTTAAGCGAAAGAAAGCAGTTTTATTCTGGTGAAATTAATATGTGTGGATTTAATGGCACTCACTGTAATAGTGAAATTAAAAAAGTATTTGATATTGCGAAAAATTCAATGAAGCGAATGGTGCCAAGTTTCGATGAGTCAGAGTTAGGGTTAAAAGTAACACAAGTATCCATATCTTCTGAGGATAAGTTGATTGTCAATTCTGAGACTAGTGGGAATGTAGATAAATGTGAGTTTATGGATTTTAGTAAGATGAATTTAACTAAGGCTAAACAACTACTACCGACTACTACACGAAATCGTAGGCTACCCATGTATCATTTATCTTTATGCTATGTTACGCCATTCAATATTATAGGAGCTGTACGGGGTGACCCTATGAGAATTGTATCTAGCTCATACGCATTTGCGAGGATCTAATATGAGCACCATTGCCAAGCAGAAAGGTGTTGCTGCTATTGTATTTATGCTTTTCTTACCATGCCTTATTATGACCTTTGCGTTTGCTGTTGGATATTCTCAACGTTTGCTTGCACATGCCAAGTTAGAAGAAGCTACTGAAGTGGCGAGTTTAGCGTTAATTGCCAGCCCTAAAAAAAATAATGAGGAAGACAAAGAGTACGCTCGATCACTAATTGATTTGTATGTTGCAGATAACATAAATAATATCGATGTTAAAGTCACGACTGAAACTTGTAAAACGACACAGTGTGTTGAAGACAAGGGAGAGTTGTCACCTTTTACTGACTTCGTTGTTTCAGCATCAACCGAACATAAATCGTGGATCGTCCACAATGATATTGGTGTTAATCCGCAATTTAAAGTATCGGGTTCCTCTGTCACGCGGAAGTTTTTACCTCAACCTGTCGATATCTATTTTATAGTAGATATAAGTCAGTCTATGCATAATATATGGAGTGGTGAAGCAAAGACACAAATGCAAGTTGTTAAAGATACCATCGATAGAGTGGTGAAAGAGCTAAGCTTACTTAAAACAGACAAAAAAAGTAAAGTATCTTTGATTACATACAATGCTTATAACATAAAAGGTGTTTCAAATTCTCGTGAAAGGCAGTTGTATAATTATCGTGTCAATGAAAAAAATAAAAGCCGCACTCCTGCAGAGGTTGTTGAGGCTATGTTTAAACCGGGGGCTCCAATTAAAAATTACCCTTACGCTCACATGTATAATACAGCTGAAGATATTCCTTTAACTGATAAATATATATCATTTAGAGATATGATCAAGTCTAGTAAGATAACTCAAGCTACTGGTGGCGGAACTGAATCTTGGCAAGGAATAATTTCAGCTGCGCAAGAAGCTAATAATGTAAACACTGATGAACGTAACCCTGAGCAAGTTTTTATAATTTTATCTGACGGTGCCGATAGTGAAGTTACTTATACGGATACACACCGAACCAAACAGTATGAAAAAGAGAACCATGTAATCAGTAAATATGATAAGTATAATGGGCGTTGGTATAAGATTTATGATAAATATTTGAAAACTCTAGTTGTAGATAATAAATTATGTGAAAAAATTAAAGAAACAATTGGGAAGAAAAAAAATAGATTTACAAGTGATAATAATAGAAAAACAGTAAAAACAAAGGTTACTATGGGTGTTATTGGTATTAACTATACTGTCAAAGAAGATGATGGTTTCGGTGACTGTGTAGGTAAACAAAATATTTATCATGCGGAAAAAGGAAAAGATGTGTATAAGCATATTTTAAATTTAATTAATGAAGAGACTGGGCGGCTTAAAGACTAATATGAAATGTTTAATAACGATTTTATTTTTTGTGATGTCAGGTAATGCATTGGCAAATTGTGTTAATTATACTAATGAATATACTATCACCAAAGAATTGATAGCCGTCAATACGACGATTACTCAGGTAGCAGGCGCTATGTCCATACATACAACTGATAATAATAGTATTATTCAGGACAGAAAGGTTATAAGAAATAGCGCTATTAATAAAACAGATTATTGTATTTTTAATCAAAAAGCAATGGTGTTAACACTTATTTATCAGACGGATAAATACTCTCTTACACCTCAGCATTACCAGGCTATTAACGAATATTTAGATCTTGTCGATATAGATAAAAGAATTTTAGTTGAAGGGCATGCTGATGATGTAGGCTCAGTATCATATAACGAAAAGCTTTCTAAAAGAAGATCTGCTGAAGTAGGTAAATACCTCAAATCAACCTTAAGTTTAGGTAATAGGATTATTGAAAAATCATTCGGTGAATCTATACCGTTCTGCAATAGCGAAGAAAATAGTATTTCGGGTTGTAATAGAAGAGTTTTAATTAGGGTTTTGTAGTGGGAGGTGTGATTTTTATAACTTTAATCCTTATAATCATGTGTGGAGCACTTAGTGGTGTCTATGTGTAGCTGTACTTGATTTTTCGTTGTGAATTTTTAATTTGCGTTGAGGCTGTAAATGCACATAAATTTTCGAATGTTATGTCTATTCTTTTTGTTATGTTCATCTTGTCTACGTGCAGATGAGAGTATAGTTTCATTTAATGTTTCGGTTCCAAAAATAATCAGTGACTTTGATGTTAGAATAGATGTTAGCAGTTCTCTTGTTGGTTTTGATGCAAATCGTAATAATATAAGAGATGATATAGAGTTTATTCTTAGCAAGTTGTATCTACATGGGAATAGAAAAAAAATTATAGATCGATACGTGAACTATTCATTCAGAATATTATCTCACGACTTTAGTTCAGCTAATATAAGTAACGAACAAATAGCTAATAAGCTATATGATGAATATCGATACATTCGTCATTGTTATCAGAGAGCTGAAATAGATGGAAAAGAACTTTATGATTCGATTAATATCATTGATAGTTTGATATTTAATACTGATGCACGAATTACTGCTTATTTAAATTATGAAAAATACATTAATATACATGCTGTTTACAGTGATGTTACCTATTTGTGTTAATTTATACTTATAAAAAATAAGCCTACTTAATCTTCTATGTAGTAAGGCAGAAACTTTTCTGCCTTAAATTTACATTATTAATCTTATCAATTCTTCCAATCTCGTAATGTATATGTGAGGATATGTGAGTCATTTTTGAGTATGAGTGACTCTTTTGTGAGAGTTAGTTGTGACCAATCTGATAACGTTTGAGAAACGGTACTCTCTATCGCCATCGATTCTTCAGGACACATCTTCATCGTCATCCCCATCTGCTTAATACGAAACTTGCCATTCTCAAGTTCGCTTTGGCCGAAGAAGTTATTGCATCCGGCATTTCCGTTTGCTGTCATCTTTTCGCCTATTTCTAAACTTGCGGCAGGTACTTTCGAATCAGAGTTTACTTGTTTTCCATCAATTTTTGTCAGTTCCCAATGGTGATGCTGCAAATCTTGTTCTGTAACAATACTGTTATCATCCGCATTGCCAGTGCACGCTGATAGCATGATTGGAAGAGAAACTGCTGCGAATAATGTTTTTGAGCTAAACTTCATAGGATGAACTCCAGTAAATATGGCTAGCAAATGCTATTGATTATTATGCTATTTATGTATTAACAATATAGTGGAATAAGTTATCTTGGTGTCAGTATATCGTCATTATTTTTTATAAACTATTTTAGTGCAATGGAAATTGTATTTTGAGAAGTAAATATTAGCTTTATCCGTTTAATGTCATATTTATGGTGTATGAGATTGAGCACTTAGTTTGGGAGGGAAGATATGGAGCAATTGGAGTTTTTTACTGTACCTAACCCTTGTGTTGGAGTTTGTACCGTCGATCCAAAAGGCTATTGCCAAGGGTGCATGCGCAAGCGTAGTGAACGGTTTGAGTGGCTGTCCATGACACCTGCTCAGCAGTTGAATGTTATCCGGTTATGCCGTCAACGCTATCAACGTCAAAAGCTTAAGAAGAAGATAAGCACTGAAACGGAAACCAGTCCTCAGCAGCGCTTATTTGATTGATGAGTGTTTAAAATAATGACTAAAAATTGGCATCAGCAGTGAACACCATTACTTTTTTAGTTACAGGGTGAATCAGACGTAAATATTCAGCATGTAAGTGGAGGCGGTCTTGTTTATAGCCATACAAATCATCGCCAACAATTGAGCAATTAAGCCCTAAACGATGTGCACAGTGGACTCTGAGTTGATGGGTACGGCCTGTTTTCGGGTAGAGTCTGACTCTTGTTCTGCCTTCTATTCGGTTAAGGACTTGCCAAGTCGTTTCCGCTTTTCTTCCTTCCTCAAAGCAGACTAACTGCCGAGGTCGATCGCATAAATCTCCCGCTAGTGGCAGCTTAATGACACCGGACTCTTCTTCTACTTCGCCTTCCAACAGAGCAACATAGTGTTTTTCTACTGTTCGTTCAATAAACTGCTTCTGAATAAATCGATTAGCTTCAGAGGTAAGGGCCAATACAATTAACCCTGATGTAGACATATCAAGTCTATGGACAATCAGAGGGCCAGTCGCATTAGGGTAACGCGATTTTATGCGTGTATAGACAGAATCTAAGATGGTTTTTCCAGGAACAGATAGAAACTCTTCAGGCTTATTTACGATAACCATCACGTCATCTTCATAGATAATATCGAGTTCTTTGCCTTCAGCGGGGTTAACTGTCAATGGACTGGGCTCTGTCTCAATACCATCTAACATATGATTGAGAATTTCATAGCACTTACTTTTGCAGACCGGGTATAAATTTTTATGCTGCCTGATCTCTTTTTCAGGCGCGGGGCCCCACCAAAACTCAGCAAGCGCGAGTGGTTTCATTTGATGTTTGAACGCATACTGCAATAGTTTCGGGGCATTCTCATGCTCTGAATTCACAATAGGTTCGAGTTGTGTATTATCTTTAAATAAATGGTAGAGACTTTGTGTTATGCCATGTTGGTTTAAGAATGTACGTTGCTGTAGGTTTAGTTTTGTTAACTTGCCCAGTTCTAGTCTACAGGCATCTTTTTGAGCATTCACAGTGGCATTCTGATTTCTTAGTTGCTCTTCTACAAACGCAATCTTCTTTAACCATTCATGTTTTAATTTTTTTAGCTGTCGTTTTTCTTGGCTACTTTGTTCACCTAAGGACTTAATGAATGATGCTAGTTGCTCAGGTGACATCTCAGCTTCTGCTTCATTTCGCTGTAACTTCCGATCTTTCTTAGCTTCCTTGATCCGTAGTTGATGACTGTCGAGAGCGATACTCGATTCTGATTTAATGCTCATTAGCTCTAAGTTAAGCTGATGTAAGTCAGGATCATCATTTAATTTATCAAGCTTACAACGAAGGTTATCAATCTTGTTCTGAATGTATTGCAGTTCAGGATTGGTTGAGTCCAAAATGCTAGGAACAAATTTTTCTAATGCAGTAGGTTTTTCACCAGAGACGCTAGATAAATAGCCTACAACACCATCTTGGTCTTTTACGACCAGAACACCAAACATTCGACCCATGTGGAGAACATCTTCTAAAGCGTTTGATTGATCGGTAAGGTACCGTTGTAACCCTTCGATAGCTTGATTCGCTAAAGGGTGTGGTTCGTAATAGTATGGAAAAGTAAAGCGTTTCGGTAATGGTTGAGTTGCGGGATCAAACGCTAGCTGAGAAAAACGTGGGTTAAATGGGAGCATTTCAATATCTGTATCTGAGTTCAGCCCTCATAGAAAGAGGAATGAAAGTGAATGAGTCATCAGATGATGAATATTTGCATTATCGATCTGTTTTTAAGTCGAGCATTTTTATTTCATGCAATGATTAATACCAAAGCCTACACTCTCAGCAAGTATAGGCTTTGATTCATTTTATGGGTATCGAATAATTAAAGGCAAGGTAACACTTCAAGTTGATATTGAGGTGTTGTAGACGTCGGTGGGGCGTAGCGCACAGCACAGGCCGTCATGTCGGTTTCTCCTCTAACTGTGACAAAAAGCTCACGACGAGGATCGCCATCAGGATGACGCAAAATAATCCAATCGGAATCATTTGTTGCAAGCTCTTGAACTAACTGACGAAGGCTGGTGCTATCGGCATCAGGGTAGCCATATATGAAGGTGCAACTTTCAGAACCACCAATATTACAATCGGTAAAAGGAAGGTCATGTTTGGGGGTCTTACCATCTGCATTTATATTTGAGACGTATCTTAAATGCTCTAACCCTTCTATCGCCATTTTTCCATACCCGATGGCCAGTGCTCCTTCGATAGCTCCTTTCATGCCTTCTAATCGAGCATTGCGCGCGTCCGTTTGTAAATTCAAAAATCGAGGGGCAGCTGTGACCGCTAAAATGCCGAGAATGACAATCACGACAACGAGCTCTATAAGAGTAAAACCATTATTTTTTTTCATAAAATTGTTTCGCAGAATTTTGGTAAGGGGTAATGGTGCTGTTTGATTGCCGTATTATACAATAAAGTTCCTATTTTGGTATTTATGAAAAATAATTTTAGGTATTAGTTTTTATTAATTACCCACAAGAGCGAGGTTCGCTTCGATAACCAGAAGAGCATTGCCATGATGAATGTTTTAGTTTTGGCTAGATATGGTATCTATGTCGACAAATGTAAGCTAAAGTTTTGCTAAACCAAGCAGATACATAACTATTCTTATTACAGCGTAGAACCTACGAAGTCAGTTTGAGCGAAAGGGATTGGAAGGAATATTAAGCCCCCATGGAAAAAGAAGTAGCTGAGCAAAAACGTCAATATTATCGGTTAAAATACCCGAAAAAAGCACGACCTTTGATAAGAATCGGAGATCAGTTGATCCCTGTGAGTGAAGTTTCTGAAAAAGGTATACGCATTGTTAGACATGATTTTTCAGCTTTATATAAAGGGCTGATCATGGCTGGAATTTTACGTTTGCATGGTGATCGTCAGATTCCTGTTCAAGGGCCAATACTGCGTTTTGATGGTAATGAAGTCATCATTAAACTAGATGAAGGTATAACCTTTAAAGATATGTTTGAAGAACAGCGTTATATTCGACAAAAATACCCGGTTCATTTTACTAATCAAAATAGGCAAACAGATTAGGTAATGATTGTTGTTTCAAGTCTCTTCAACCTCCTACCGTTCACCTCAGGCCATAAATAAATGTGATTGGGAGTCGCTTTTGGTCATCTTATGAGAGCGTTTCCCCGTTAGCCAAGGTACATGAGTGAATATTTGTGACTCTAGCCCTGCATATTTCAAATAAAAATCTGTCTAAAAGCACAATTAAGCATCAAAATACTGTTATCAAAATGTAAATGGAATTTGATGTGAGCATGAGAATTACCCAAACCGCTCCTAAAAACTTGATGGATAGCTCTGGAAAACCGATGGTTGGTCAATTTGATGGCATACCACAAGATCTTGGTGTTGAGCTCTTTCGCTATAAGAATGAAATGGATAACTCCGCAAGTCGTTGGAGACAATATTTCGATTATAAGCAATTTCAATTTGTTAGTGTGATTTCTGATAATTACATTATCGGAGTCGCACTTGCAGACATTCGTTACCTCGGTTCTGCTTTTTGTTATGTGTATGACATTCAAAATAATGCACTCATCGAGGAGACTTGGCTTCGACCATTTTCTATAGATACGGCAACGTCACCTTCCCCCTACTCATCGGTCGCACACATTGGCGGAAAAGACGTTCAATTTAACATCGTTGACGGACAATGGCAGGTGGTCCTCAACACTAGGAATGTGAAAGCAGATCTTCGTTTACTCCCTTTTCCAAATCAAAGCTTACCACTATCGATGTGTACACCAACTGGCTATAACGGTTGGACCTATACTCAAAAACACAATGCTTTACGTATTGAAGGCAACTTATCGGTTTTAGATAATAACGTTGATTTGACTCGATCATTGGCTAGTTATGACTTCTCTGCTGGTTATATGCGACGTGAAACGAGTTGGCGCTGGGCAAGCATTAATCACAAAGCAAAAGGCACTACATTAGGCTTAAATTTAGCGGCTGGCGTGAACGAAACTGGTAGTTGTGAAAATGTATTTTGGGTGAATGGTGAGCGTCATTTGTTGGGGCCTGTCCATTTTGACTTTGTTCGTTCAAATGATAAAGAAGCTCAAGAACCAACACGGTGGCGAATCTATTCTGATGATGGGCAGGTTGACCTTGAATTTCAATCCATTAATTGTCGCTCAGAGAAACTCAACCTGTGGTTGCTTAAAAGTAATTTTCGCCAGTTTATCGGACACTTTTCTGGATATATTCAAGATGACCAAGGAACGATTCATCGCTTGAATAATGCTATAGGCTTGACTGAAGATCATTTCGCTCGTTGGTAAAAAAGGAGGTTAAAATGGACCTTAACCGTTTGATAGATAATCCTGAGTGGCTTCTAATGCTGCTTGCTCCTCTATTTGTAACGTGCATTTTGGCTGAATATTTTTTGGGTCAAAAAAGAGGAAGCTTGCCAGAAAATGCTCGCTATCATTTCGCAGAGGTAGCATGTAATTTTATGTTAGCTGGAATGCACCAAGCGACAGATATTCTTCTTGGCCTTGCTGTTGCTGGTATCTATTTATGGCTTTTTGATTGGCGTATTTTCGATATCAGTATGAACTGGCAAAGTTTCATTGTTCTGATGATTCTGCAAGATTTCTTCTATTATTGGTTCCATCGTGCAAGCCACCGAGTCCGTTGGATGTGGGCCGCGCATGTTGTACACCACAGCTCTGAGCGAATGAATTTTAGTACGGCTTTTCGTCAAAGCTTAATGTACCCATTAGCCGGAATGTGGATGTTTTGGTTGCCGCTGGTCGTCATCGGTTTCGAGCCTAAATGGGTCGTTTTCGTAGTATTACTGAATCTTGGACTGCAATTTTTCGTGCATACTCAATGGATCAGGTCGTTAGGGGTATTGGAGTATATTTTTAATACACCATCACACCATCGGGTTCATCATGGACGCAATGCTCAATATATCGATAAAAATTACGCGGGCGTGCTGATCATTTGGGATAAAGTGTTCAATACATTTGAGCCTGAAGTTGAAACGGTTCGCTATGGTATTTCAAAACCCGTTAATAGCTTTAATCCTATTGTTGTCACGTTTTCTGAGTGGAAAGCGATGTTCCAAGAGTTGTTCGCGAGTCAGGGTAAACTGAAACATAAGCTGGGAATACTGTTTTCACCGCCATCGGATCATCCTCAAGATCAGCAAAGAGTTGAAGAGGTATCGTCATCAAAAGAACTTGGTTGCAAACATGAGTAGAACTTAGCTTAATGAGGTCGACTTTGGAGTGATACAGCATGAAGCTTTCTGAGTGATGATAAGGCCATGCCGTGGTAATCCATAGCATGGCCTTACTTATGATTGGTGTAATGATTCAATGACTAAGTGTGATCACCTAGCTGTACAGTCCAGCTCCTATAGACAAGATGACGCAGTTTAGAGCAATGAAAAATACCACTAGCGGTGCAATAAATTTCAGCCAAATAATGTAAGGGATACGTGCAATCGCCAGCCCACCCATGAGCACCCCGTAGGTTGGTGTGATGAACAGAATGGTACCGATACCACTCATAAACGCGGTAACCACTAACTCTCTTCCTGTATTTGCAAAGTCACTCAATGGCGCAAGAATTGGCATACTCATTACCGCTAGGCCAGAAGTGGATGGAACGATGAAAGAGAGAAGCATTTCAATCGCGTAGACGGTGTTGATGAATAGAATTGAACTCTTACCTGCCACAATACCTTCAGCGTAATGAAGAATGGTATCAGTGATGTTTCCTGCTTCCATTACCACTACGATCCCACGAGCAACGCCGACAATTAATGCAACGCCAATGAGATCTGCCGCGCCCGCTACAAAAGAGTTAATGAGGTCATCTTCACTCAGGCGGCCAATGATGCCACATAAAATCCCCATAAAAATAAATAGGGTAGCCATTTCGGCCATCCACCAGCCGAGAAGGGAAACGCCATAAATCATGATGCCAAAGGTAAGAATGAAGAGGAAAAGTACACCTTTTTGTGAGCCAGTCAGAAGGGGAAGGGTATCTGTGTTCTCTTTACCACTCAAAAAATGCGCTTCATTATCTTTACGCAGGTGAGCAAGTAGAGAAAGCTCAGGATTGTTCTGAATCTTTTTCGCATAACGCATCACATAACCAATCCCAACCACAAGAGCAATAGCAAGAATGGCAAAGCGCAACTCAACGCCACTCAAAAAATCGACGCTGGCCGCATTGGAGGCGATAACTGTACCGAATGGGTTGATTGTAGAACCTAATGTGCCAACGCCTGTTCCCACAAAAATAACAGCGACTGCCACCAATGGATCAAATCGAGCCGTCATAAAAATGGGGATAAGAAGACCATAGAAGGCGAGAGATTCTTCAGCCATACCATAAGAAGTACCGCCTAGTGCGAACAGAACCATGAGGATTGGGATCATGTAGATCTCTCTGCCTTTTAGTCGCACCATTACTCGCGCAATGCCAGTATCAATAGCGCCTGTTTTAGTCACTATTCCCAGAAAGCCACCCACCATCAGCACAAACAGGCTGACATCGATAGCGCCAATAACCCCGCTGACCGGATCATAAAAGCCGGAGATGGGAGCCATTAAAGTATCGAAGAAACCTTGAGGCGAGGATTCGATGACATGATAAGAGCCTGGTAGTGGAACTTCACGCCCCAATTGCTCATTCATTTCACGAGTGTATTTGCCTGCTGGTAATAGGTAGGTCAGTGAGGCAAAGAACGCGATCAGTAGAAATAAGATCGTGAAGGTGTTTGGAAACTTCTTAATTTTGAACATGTTGTATCCTTAACGAGGCGTTTCTGCTCGCAGTAGTCATAGGGACATTAGATAAAGTGTTTGGTGATATATTCAGAGGTCATGCACTGCAATACACCGCCATAGGAGAGTTCGAAGTCAATTAAACTTCCGATGTGATAGTTGTCATCACAGTCAGTAATATCGAGAATCAAGTGATCGCTACTACCGCCAATGACAATAATATTGCTGTCTTTTGGGGTCATTTGGTCGATATCAATATCTTGTTTACCAATGGCACAAATCGCGCGTTTGCGCAGGCCTCTGTCGATAAACTCAGGTCGTTGACCGAAAGCATCCAGAGCCGTAGAAAGAGTTGGAACAGAAGGTTTAACTTTGATTTCCACCACTTCTGCGGAGAGATCAAACGTATCTTGGCGAGTGTTTGGAATTGGATCGTCATTTAGTCCAATGCCCATCAAAATTGAAGCACCAAGCCTTAGCTGATTAATACCCTGAGGAAGTGCTCCACTTAGCATCAGAGGTAAACCTGCTGAGCTGGCACCAGAGAGGTACATTAAATGGATCTGATGTTCTTGCTCAATCTGTTGGGCTAAAGCGATCAGTTGTTT
This sequence comes from Vibrio genomosp. F6, assembly GCF_005146325.1. Classification (NCBI taxonomy): domain Bacteria; kingdom Pseudomonadati; phylum Pseudomonadota; class Gammaproteobacteria; order Vibrionales; family Vibrionaceae; genus Vibrio; species Vibrio genomosp. F6. The sequence continues at coordinate 25,201 of NZ_SYUT01000051.1, forward strand.
TTGATTATCGACACTCGGTTCAACTCCGCCATAACAAGCGAGATTAGTCCCAAGTCCGACAAGCTTTAAGCCTTCGAATGTCATGACTTGCCGTGCGAGAGCCAAGGTCTCTTCTTGGTAGAAAGCCCCTTCGCGTAGATCGCCCATGTCATGCATAAGAATCACTTGGTGAATTCTCTGTTGTTTAATGGCTTCAACTGAAAGGGCCTGAAGGGTTTCCAATTCAGAATTGAGAGAGATGTCGGCGTAACGAACCACATCACTGACGTCGCTGATCGCCGGGATTCTCAGTAGCATGGTTTCTGCTTGTAAATGGCGTAACTTTTTCAAGTTTTGCACTCGAGAATCAGCAAGAATACGAATGCCGCCATTCAGGATCGCTTGTCCAACCTGTGGGTATGCGCAGGCTAACTTTGTGACTCCAGTTGGGAAGACACCATATTTTTTGCTGGCGGATACAAGGTTTTTGGCGTTTTGAGTAATGGTATCTAAGTGGATATTAATGCATGGGTAGTCGCTCATGTAATTACCTTTTGGTAACGATATTATTTATATGCATTGAGCGCTTTTTAAGATTGAAGTTAAATAATCAGTTTTAGATACTTACTTTGTTGAAATTCGATGTAATAAATCGCAGTGAATAAAATTCACGGGATAAGCGTAATTATCCCGAAAATATTCATAAGGAGAAGTGGTACTTGAATTGAATTAAGTCGTTATTGCGTGCTGGTTTTCAGGTTTATTTATGTTTTTAGATGTATTTGAATCGTTATTTAAATGCACATTGTAAATTGCAGACATTAATTCTTTTGCCGCTAACGATAACTCTTTTGAGTTTAAGGTGGTTAAATGAAAATCGGCTAAGTACTCCAAAGAGGGGGCATTGATTTTTACCATTTCTCCTCGTTGCTCCCAAATAGCGGCGTAATGATCGGGTAAATACCCGACAAACGTTCCTGATAAAATCAGGTGAGCAGTGGCTTCCATGTTGGTGCTGCTGGCTAAGTGGAGTAAGTTTTCAGTGTCACTGAATGGCGTTATTTTATGGGTTAATCCGCGATCCACAATCGGAAATTGCAGAATGTCTTCAGTGGTAATTTCTCCGAGATTGGCAAGAATTGGGTGTTCAGGGGCACAATATAGACACTGTCTTTCATTAAATAGAAACTGATAATTTAAGCCATCTTTTTGTACTTCAGAGGAAGTAACCCCAAGTTCTATCGTACCTTCGAGTAACATCATTTCAATTTTGTAAGAGTCTAGAGCATCGGTATCGAGAGTCACCTTAGGGTGTTCACTGCAAAACAAACGAATCGCTTGTTGAATTTTGCATTTAGGATTGGTGGCAAGATTATCGGTGAGCGCCAGTCTAATATGACCGTGAGAGACTTTTCGAATGCAATCGAGTTGTTCTTCAAACTCAGAGATATGTTCAAAGATCCCCTTACTGAGTTGATATACTTTTTCACCATCGCTGGTTAAGCGAAACCCACGTCTTCCACGGTGACAGAGTGTCATACCGAGTCGTGTCTCTAAGTCATTCATGCGGGTGCTGATTGTGGATTGATGCATGTTCAATTTAAACTGAGCTGCTGAAAAACCACCTGAGTCTGCAATAGTTAAAAATAGCTGAAGAAGCTTTAAATCAATGTCGTGTATTTTACGCATCTAATATCTCTGCTTTTATCATTATAAGTATCCGAGTGATGGTAATGGTTTAATTAATGAAATTCTGAGAGATATCGCACTGGGTTATAATTATGAATATAGTGAAAGGTTAGAAAATAAATACAGCGGGTAGGGAATCAAAGTGGAACAATTATCGACGTTGACAAGACGTACAGCCTCGGCAAGCGGATCGAGTATGGCGATCCAAACGGCTTCGCTGAATTTTACAATATGCATTCTTTAATGCTCGGCGAGCAGAAAACCAATCATCTGGCTTTTCCAGTAGCAAATTTCCATTGAAGCGTTTTATCAGCGGCAGGCGGTACTCATCAATGAATTGGCTATCAAAACCTATATCGAAATAATCTAACGCTTGCTCAATAGAGGTAAAGCTAGCAATTTTTTGTTGAATATTTATCTGGCTCATATTGATGGGCTACATGAAATAGAAGGAGGTTTTGATGAGGCTAAAGAAAAAATCAGCCTCAGTCAAATGACAGAGGCTGATTAATATTAAGTGTGTTTAGCGTTGCTATTATCGATACATGGAGTATTCAGAGTTCAAACCTTTGATTAGGCTATAACACATAATGAGCAGAACAAAAGTGAAAGGCAAAGCGGTCGCAACAACACCCGATTGCAGTGCTTGAAGTGCTTCTTTACCACCAACCCAAAGTATCACAGCCGCGATAGAACCTTCGACACTTGCCCAGAAAATTCGCTGTGGGATTGGTGTTTCAACTTTACCGCCAGAGGTAATGCTGTCGATAACCAGTGAACCGGAATCTGATGATGTCACAAAGAAGATCAGGATCAATACAACCGATAATATTGAGATCACATTGCCAAATGGTAATACATCGTACACATGGAATAGACTCAGTGAGATATCGGTTAAACCATTGGCTCCAAGTTCACCGACTTTATTGATCATCTGATCAAGAGCAAGGCCACCAAATACAGCCATCCAAATCAATGTTACCAATGTTGGGATAAAGATAACTGCTGCTAAGAACTCACGAACAGTACGGCCTTTAGAGATTCGAGCGATGAACATGCCGACAAATGGGGACCATGAAATCCACCATGCCCAATAGAATACTGTCCAACCATGCATCCAAGTGGTGTCTTCACGGCCATGTGGGTTACTTAGAGGGAAAAAGTTTTCTGCATATGCCATTAGAGTCTCAGGTAATGAGATCATCGCAACGTCAAAGCTCACAACGGTCACGAAAATGAGCAAAGCAAACGCAAACAGCATATTGATGTTACTTAGCAGTTTTACACCACCATCAATACCACGAACCACCGACATAATGGCGACAGAAGTAACGAATGCAATCACAATGAGTTGCATCCCGATGCCACCGTCAGTGCCAAACACGTGGTTAATACCACTTGTGGCTTGTTGTGCGCCTAAACCAAGAGACGTTGCTAAGCCAAACAAGGTGGCTAGAACCGCCATAATATCAATGATATGACCAACCCAGCCCCAAGCTCTATCGCCAAACACAGGATAGAACACAGAGCGAATCGACAGCGGCAACCCTTTATTAAAAGAGAAAAACGCAAGCGCGAGGGCCACGATAGCGTAAATTGCCCATCCGTGAATTCCCCAATGGAAAATCGTTGCACCAAGAGCGAGTGATTTAGCTTCTTCGGTTAATGGTTCAACATTAAATGGCGTTCCCCACCAATCCGTGAAGTAAGCAGCAGGCTCTGCAACTCCCCAGAATAGAAGACCGATACCCATTCCGGCAGCAAATAACATCGCCATCCAAGAGACTCTAGAGTGTTCAGGCGTTGTGTCTTTACCACCAATACGGATTTTACCAAAAGGTGAAACAATCAAAGCAAGGGTGAAGAAAACAAAGAAGTTGGTTGCCCACATAAAGAACACATCGAAATCTTCGATGATGCCATTTTTGAGGTTGTTAAGAACCTCTTTTGCGGTACTAGGTTCAACAATAAGCATTGCTGAAAGGAAAAGGAAAATAAGTCCAGCACTAATGCCGAAGACAGGGTTGTGTATATCAAATCCCCATTTTTGAACGTTATCTTGCCCGACTTGGTAATCGGTTGTGTCGATACTGTATTTCTTAAAACTGCTATCCATAAATGATACTCAAACGTTTAATCCGTAATGCTTTTTGTTCAAAATTAAAAAGCGAAATGGTCTGTAAAAGTTAAAATAATTAGACCACTAAATAAAAATCAGCCGGGATATTAACAATAACCACATTATTATTCAATAAAAACCAGTTTTAGCGCACGTTTTGACTGTTCTATATGCTATTTAATGAAATAAAATGTTATGAGTTCTAATTATTAGTGGTCTATGGTTTGGGTGCGATTGGGCTCGGCCTGGATCAGTGGGCTGCGGTTGGCTAGAGGTAAATTGAGCTCAGAGTTGTTAGGCTATCGAGATATCCACATGGTTCATTATCGCTGCAGCAGAGCGTATACTCTTAAATCACAGACTAATGTAATAGAGTATTGTTATATGAATATTCGTAAGTTAAGTGGGATGCTTTTTCTACTCTCTTTTATGGGCTGTTCTACCGTTGAAACTACGCCGACTAACACCTCTCCTTCTACGGTTGCTGCTGATCCCGATAAAGCAGAAATTGAAACTTGGATAGATAAGAGCATCTTGGCTCCAGAAGGTTTATCGATAGAACAAAATCAGATTAAGTACCTAACGGGGAGCGTAGATCTGAATCGTGATGGAGACGTTGAGCATCTTGTATTAATACAAGATCGTTATTTCTGTGGTAGCGGTGGGTGTACCGCAGTTATGTTCGATAGTGTAGGTAAAGTGATTAATCGAATCACTGTAGCTCGAACGCCAATCACGTTAGCCAACAGCTATCGTAACGGATGGCAAGATTTTATCGTGTGGAGCAATGGAGCTTATCGATTGATGAGCTATAACGGTGAATCGTACCCGAGTAACCCTTCCCTAGAACCTAAAATAGACAGAGAAACAAGCGAAAAACTAGCTCAGATGAAAGTTGCCGAGACAGAATTGTATGCGCAAGATGGATATGATCTTCAGCCTGCCGATTCGACTGTTTTATGGACGCCCGCAGAAACTTATTATTTCACATTCAAACATTATGGTGACCCGTTTAGTTTCTATGATGCGACAGTCAATTTGGAGAGTGGAGAGATCGATATTGTGATAACACCTAAATCGGAATCAGACCTAAACATCAGCCAATAGCATCGTATTGTCTATAGCTCCGCCTCAATAGCTTCTATTGCCATCTTGACACTGATGGGGATTTGGCTGTGGAAAGGGTGTAGCGAATAGACATTGGATGGTGCCATTTCAAAGTTCGGCAGTACTTCTCTTAATCTATCTTGGTGTTTCAAATAGATTAATTGCGGCAATATACCTATACCTAATCCATTCTGAATTAGCGCTAAACTATTTTGAACCGTATTCACTTGGTGAGAGACGGTGAAAGCCAAAACATGAGTCTTGTCAGACCTTTTATTACTCAATTTATGAGTGATTTGTTTTGATTGCCAGTGATTAGCAATGTAAGGCTGCTTCTCTATCTCACTGTCGACAAATGTTGGATAATCTTGAGAAACACATAGCACATCTTGCACCGAACCAATCTTCTTCTGTTTCAAATTACTTAGCTTTGATTCGCCAACTCGAATAGCTAAATCAATCCCTTCTTGCATTAAGTCTAGGTGGCCATCATGGGCGATGAGATTGAGCTTTACGTCTTGATATTGCTTAAATGCAGAGCTTAGAGCAGGGATCACAATACTATTCATCAGCGCGTGTGGGGCCGTCACCGTCAGTTTTCCTTGAGGGGAATCTTGTTGATGTAAAATATCGCTCCATGCTTTTTCGGCTAACCGGTGCATTTCACAACATTGTCGATAAAAGTGTTCACCTGAAGCGGTGAGTATCTGTTTTCTCGTTGTTCGTTTGAGCAGCGGGACATCAAGATCGAGCTCTAATTGTTTGAGATGTTGGCTAATGACCGATTTAGAAAGGTCGAGTTTTTCTGCCGCTTTAGTGATTGAACCTGTCTCGACGATAGTCATGAAGAGAGTCATTTGTTTGAGTTTATTCATGCTAGCTAAATTCCATTGTTCTGTTTTATTAAACAGTATTTTCTAATTGGTCTGTTTTTCTTGCTTAATGATGCGCTTATAGTTGGCTACATACAAACATTTGGAGAAGAATAATGACTCAAGAACAAATTTTATCAGCATGCAAAGCTGGGATTTCAGCATGGCAACAAGCATTTAACGCTCAAGATGCAGCAGGTTGCGCTGCCCAATATGCGGAAGGAACCGTAATGGAAGCACGTCCATTCGGAACGTTTACTGGTCGTGAGGAGATCCAAGCTTTTTGGCAAAATATCATGGACCAAGGGTTTTCAGATGTGGATTATACGGATGTGACATGGGAGCAAATTGGTGATGGTGGCTACCTGTTAAGTGCAAACTGGACGATGAACAAAGCATTTGGCGTTGTTCATCGTGAACATTGGACGATTCAAGAAGATGGAAAAGCACGCTTGGTTGCTGATGACTTTGAAGTACAAGGCGAACGTTAATTACGATTTATGGTTTGAGTACAACGCCTAAAGTGAGAATCTTTAGGCGTTTTGGGTGGGTATTAAAGATCACCACAGTAACGTGGGTAATCAGTATAGCCGTGCTCACTTCCACCAAAGAGAGTGTTACCGTCCAACTCTGCGAGATGGTAACGGTTCTTTAGTCGTGATACCAAATCTGGGTTAGAGACAAACGGGCGACCAAAAGCGACAAGATCAGCATAGCCTTTGTTAAGGATCTCATTAGCGCGTTCTTGTGTGTAACTGCCTGCGACGATAATCGTATTGGTAAATATTTTTCGTAGCTCAATACGGAAGCTTTCAGGGATAATTGGTGCATCGTCCCAATCGGCTTCTGATAAATGTAAATAAGCAATATCACGTGCTTGTAATTCTCTTGAAGCTTCAAGAATAGTTGGCACAATATCTGGACAATCCATGTCTTTAAACGTGATGAAAGGAGCAAGGCGAACCCCAACTTTGTCAGCCCCAATCTCTTTGCTTACCGCATCAACCACTTCAAGCAGAAAACGAATACGGTTTTCACGAGTTTCGCCATATTCATCGATCCTATGGTTGGAGTTAGTTCGAAGGAATTGATCAATCAGGTATCCGTTACCACCGTGTATTTCTACACCATCAAACCCCGCTTCTATTGCACGTCTTGCAGAGTAGGCAAAATCTTGGATGACACGATGGATGTCATCGTGCGTCATTGCCCTCGGCTGAATGCAATCGACCATATTGCCGTTGCCTTGTTCATCTGCAATCCATACTTTGGTTTCAACAGGAGCAAGAGCAGAGGGGGCAATAGGTAATTCCCCTTTCTGGAACGTCGGGTGAGATACTCTTCCTACGTGCCATAATTGACAGAACATCGCAGCACCAGCTTGATGAGCCGCCGATGTGATTGGTTGCCATCCTTTGACTTGTTCATCTGTGTAAACACCAGGAGTGAATGAGTAGCCTTGAGAGTCGTCTGATATTTGTGTTGCTTCAGAAATAATTAACCCTGCAGTGGCTCGTTGCTTGTAATAAGTCGCCATCATTTCATTTGGAATGTTCCCCGGCTGGCTCGTACGTGCCCGAGTCATTGGAGCCATTACGACTCGATTTTGCAAGCCGATGTTTTTTAAGTTGGTTTTCTCAAATAATGTGTTCATGTTATTACCTTTCGCTCGTATTAGTTAATTAATGCGCCGCCATCAATATCGATGATTGAACCTGTCATATATGGATTTGTAATCGCCATCACATAAGCCATCGCAATATCTGAGGCTTGGCCAATGTGACCAACAGGCAAGCTCTGTTTTGCGTTGTCATACATAGATTCACGAGATTTTGTATCCATATTTTGATAAGCGGCTGTTGCTGTTAATCCTGGGCTTACAGCATTCACTCGAATTGGAGCCAATTCTTTGGCGAGCACCTTGGTCACCGCTTCTAAGGCGGCATTTATTGCTGATTTTGTATAAGTGTTGGCCACCACCTTTCGAGATAACATGCCCGTGGTAAGGGTGATTGAGCCATTGGGTTTTAGATAACGAGCTGCATGTTTAGCCGCGTGAATTGAGCCCCAAAATTTGGTATCAAAAGCTGATTTTGCTTCTGTGATAGCAACATCAATTAACCTCCCGGAGGGAGCCGATGACCCTGCTGTAACAACAAGATGATCAATTGGCCCAATCGACTCAAAATAATGATGAACTGATTTTTCATCACTGATATCTAGGCCAGTAGAGCGACTGACCACATGAACAGTATTATTTTCATGAGTGAAGTACTGAGCTACCGCCTCGCCAATCCCAGAAGTGCCTCCAATGATGACAAATGTGGTTTTTTCTTGATTCATAATGTGTACCTTCTAAAAATCGTAATAGGATGATGCGGTTAACCGCTGTTGATTAGAGTAAAAGGAGAAATAGAACACCTAAGAAAATAATAACGAGACTCTCTATTCTCTGAACTAATTTATAATCAAAAATATCGATATTCTTCTTTGAGAAGCAAAAGGGAATGTCGTTAATAGCGAATTGATTTAATGAATTTTTTGTCATTTTTGGATTTAAAACCATCGAACGGCTCCTTTGTAATGAGGCTCAGGTTATGAGCCTTTCTAAAAGAATTAATTTGCGAGACTTGGTGTAACTAGTGCTGATGTTTTTTCTTTTTGATTGGCTTTCGCAATGAATAGTAAGCCTATGACGGGAACTACTACGGCAGCAAAAGGAATCATGCTTGCTCCTAATTGGCTATCGAGTACCATGCCGCCTAGGAAACCACCGAATGCATTGGCTAAGTTGAATGCCGATATGTTTGCTGTTGCTGCGAGTTCTTGGCCTTCACCGCCGTGATTCATCACTCGAAGTTGCATGGCCGGCACGTTTGCAAACGACGCAATCCCAAAGATAAATGCGGTGATGACAAAGAGAATTTTGTTATCAACCACCAAGCCAACGGCAATTAATGAAATAATCATGGCGACAGCCCAGAACATCGATGCTTTTCCTAAGTTTTTGTCAGAAGAGCGGCCACCTAAAATATTGCCAATGATTAAACCAACTCCCACAATAACCAGAATCCATGTCACAGCAGACTCACCATAGCCCGTGATATGCATAGCAATTGGCGCGAGGTAGCCATACAGAGCCATAAAACCAGACCATGATAATGCGGTGATTGCTAAGCTAATGAGCAGCATTGGGTTTTTAAATGCCATCAGCTGAGTTTTAATATCTTTTGCTTCGCTATGACCTGTTGAATTTATTGAAGTTAAAATTGAAATCATAGCGACGGCACCAAATGCAGCAACCGTAAAGAAGGTGGTGTGCCATCCGAACTGCAAACTGATCCAAGTACCCGCGGGAACACCAAGAACATTGGCAAGCGTTAAGCCCGCAAACATTTGGCCAACAGCACGACCTGCCATTTTTTCGGTGACTAAATTGGTTGCGACAACGGCACCAATGCCATAGAACGGCCCCTGAACAAGGCCAGCAATGACACGGCTAATCAGTAATAAATGGTAGGTTGGTGCTAGCGCCGATAATACGTTGCCAATAATAAATAGTGCCATTAAACCAGTTAGAACGACCTTCTTATTAAAACGGGCTAAATAAATGGTTAAGACAGGGCCGCCAATCACAATGGCTAATGCATAGGCGCTGATTAAGTAACCAGCTTGACCTTCAGTGATCGAAAGGGATGTTGCAATTTGCGGTAAGATGCCAGCAATCACAAATTCGGCAGTACCGATGGCGAAAGCAGCCAATGTGAGTATCCAGACTTGAAAGGGCATTTTTTCTTTATTCATGATGTTACCTTTAGCTTATTCTTTGTTGTAATTAACTTATGGCAACTATTTTATCTGTTCGACTTAAATTGATAATTGGGTAAAATGTAAAATCATTATTCGGATTTTCTGAATAGTAGTGATTGAGCGGTAATACTGGCACGAGAAATGAAGAGGTAAGAGATGGATAAATTCTCTGATATGGCGATGTTCGTGAGTGTGGTGAAGCATCAAGGGTTAGCGGCGGCAGGGCGTGAATTAGGGCTTTCTCCTGCAACAATGACGGCAAGGCTACAAGGATTGGAAGAACGCTATGGCGTCAAGTTGCTCAATCGAAGCACAAGGCATATATCTCTCACTGATTCTGGTGATCTTTACCATAAAGCGTGTCTTGAGATCCTTGAAAATGTAAAAGAGACAGAGAATCTCATTTTGAATGGGGTGAAAGAAGTCAAAGGGTCACTTAAAATCAGCGCACCAAAAGACATAGGTAAACAACATATCCTTCCCATCTTGTCTGAATTTTGTGAACAATTCCCAGATGTGGTGCCTTACTTATATTTGAATGACGATGTCTCAAACATCGCTGAATCGGGTATCGATATTGTTATACGTTATGGTGAGCTTGCCGATAGCAGTTTGATATCGCGACGATTATCGTCAAGCCATCGAGTCCTGTGTGCATCACCGAAATACTTAGCGAAGTATGGCACGCCATTAACCCCGCAAGATTTAGTAAATCATCGCTGCCTTGCGATGGTTCGTAGTAATGAAGAGCTTAAAACGTGGCATTTTCAAGATACGGATAAAAAGAATGTAATAACAGTATTGCCTAAACGATTTTCAGATGACGGCGAAGTGGTTCGGCATTGGGCATTAGAAGGTGCGGGGATTGCTTTGAAATCAATACTAGACGTGCAGGACGATATCGATAACTTACGCTTGGTTACGGTACTGAATGGTTATATGACCAATTTTAACACATCGACATCAGTATCAAGTGCTGACCTGAATGTTGTCTATATGAGTAAGAAATACCAGCCTAAGCGAATTCGGCTATTTCTAGACTTTCTTTTTGATAAATTTCGTAAGTAATGAAATGAGCCATAGTCGAAGATAAATACGACAGCATGATTAACTTAATATTTATTAATGAAATTTTAGGCTCTAAAACGGCGAAACCCCGATGTTGGTAGCATCGGGGTTTCTAATTTTTAGATTTCTCGGTTGGTAATGCCGATTATCTTTCTATGCAGCAGGTAATGGTTTTATCCACTTAATTCCAAAAAGGAATTAGATGCGGATGAAATCCATGTGCTCAACTTTTGGCTTGTAAGCGTGACGTTGAACGTCTTGTGGCTTAACCTTAACTTCTGCGCCGTCGATCACTAGAGTGATTTCTTCGTAGAATTCAGGTTTGTCCATTTGGTTCATTACAACGTGGTGCTCAAGCGCGATAGCTACTGCAGCTGCTTCGCCACCGTAAACTACTGCTGGGAATTTACCCGCGTGACGTAGGCGGCGGCTCGCACCCTTACCTAGTTCAGTACGTACTACTGCTTCAAATTTCATAGGTTTTACTCTCAAATAGTAAAATTAAACTTCATCACCAACATAGCGACCTAGTTGATGCGGTATTGCAAGAATAGAAAATTGGTAGTTACTATTCTTGCGAGCGCGGATACTACCATTCTCTATTGGTTCGGGCAAGAGTATTGTCCTGAATCCTTCTCTAATTGAACGACTAATGGCTTAGTTTTTAAAATATGTCAGTAGAGAACTCGTGGTTAAAGCGAAAGGGATGATTATTTAGGCATTGTGATTCGATTTTACTCGTTGTCGTAAGCTGTTTTACTTTCTCAATACTCAATACTCAATACTCAATACTCAATACTCAGTGCGAACTTCAATTTGAATGCTGGTAGGTTGGTGTACGGTATTGATAATCAAACTCAAAAGCATGAACTGAACCTGAATGTCTTACTCACGATAGGTTAAGTCACCGCACGTTAATCTCTTCATCAGAATATAAAAACCAAACATTATTTCAATCGATGGAGAAGATTATGAACCCGATTAGCATTGTTGTGATTACCCTAAATGAAGAAAAACGAATTGGCCGTTTAATGGATGACTTAAGTAAACAGAGCCATCGTGACTTTGAAGTGATTGTGGTGGATTCGAATAGTGACGATTCAACATGTGACGTTGCCGCAGCCTATGAATCAAGCTTGCCTGAGCTTTCCATCCATAAAATGAGCACACGCGGAGTCAGCTTAGGACGAAATACAGGAGCATCATTAGCCAAGCACGAACGTTTACTGTTTCTAGATGCCGATGTTCGTTTGAGTTCAGATTTTCTAGCCATGGCGATTGCTCAGTTGAATGAACGGAAACTTGAAGTTGCTGGTGTCTACATGGGGTCTAAAAATCTGCCACTTTTACATAAAGCGGGTTATGCGATGTTTAATGGTGGCTTATTTATTACGCAGTTCTTTTTTCCAACCGCAGTCGGCGCGTGTATTTTCTCAACAAAAAGAGTTCACCAAGCCTTAGAAGGGTTTGATGAAAATATCACGTTGTGTGAAGACTGTGACTACGTCAAAAGGGCCAGTAAAACGTGGCGATTTCGTTTCCTCTCACTTCGCTTCGAATTCGACCCACGACGTTTAGATCAAGATGGGTTGTTCAAAATGGGACTGACTTACCTTAAAGCGAATGTGCGCCGCTTCTTCATCGGTGAAATGCGTAATAACGAGATGGAATACAAATTTGGTCATTACTCTGAGGGCTAATCAATATTGGCTGCACTGAATGTGTCGGTGTGGCCAGTATCGTAGAGTGGTTTAGAAAGAAGAGAAACAGTAGAGTCATGAGGTGGTTATGTGGGAAAGCGCGGGTTTATTTCTGGGTGCATTGTTAGATGCACTCATTGGCCCTAATTTATTTGTCCCAGGAGAGCCGTTTTTAATTGCGGCGGGTTACCAGTTATACCAAGGCGTATGGCTTGGTGTTATTGCCGTACTATGTGGAGCTCTGGTTGGTGATCAGGCCAGCTATTGGATTGGCCGAAAAGTTGGGAATTCAGCGCAACGAAAATTAATGCGTTTTCAGCCTAAGATTCGTCGTCCTATTGCCCGCTGTCGGATATTGATGCAGAAACGCGGCAATTATGTGCTCGCTTTCTCTCGTTTACTTGGTCCTGTTTCGTGGGTGGTCCCGTTTATGGCGGGTACACAGAATATTGAGTGGCGTAGATTCAGTCTATTTGACACTTTTGGTGTAATGCTTGGCGTTGGGCAGTTTGTCTTTTGGGGTTACCTGTTAGGTGCTGGTATTGAACAAGTCCCTTTTGTTGACGCTGCCAAAACTTTTGTGTTGGAACATCAATATTTGTTGGTGTTATTTGCATGTACCGCTGTTGTGGCTTTTATCGCATACAAGAAAAATTGGCGATTCCCCGTGACTAAAAGTATCGGTTTTTTGCTTATTGGCATATTAGGTGTCAACTATAGCCATTTCTTTTGGTTCAGTGATGATGCAGTGGTAACACCTGGGAATACTCAAACTATGGAGGTCGTTTCTCAGTATAAAGAAAACGCAAACCCTTCCCTTATTTCTATAAAAACAGCATTTCCAGTCGCGTCCGTTACTTTTAGCGACGATTTAATGCCGGCACCGTTGTTGCCATCAGACTTTAAAGTGTATCCGGGAAAGTCTCCCTTTTTTGATGCCCAAGCTCTGAATCTAGTGCTCATTGGTGAGTCACCTCGTACATTAATGGCACAGCTTGGTTGGATTGAGAACAAAACCTTTTCCCGTGATGAGATTGAGTGGAAAGATTACTTACAACTTTTAAGCGATAAAACACCGCCCGTGTCGGATCTTTTTTGGAATGAAGAACCTCAACATATGGCGTTTCAACTTCCAGGAACATTGATGAAACGGAGTCATGTTCGCTGGTGGAAAGCGGGTGTTGATCCTATTAGCCAACAACCTCATTGGGTTGGCGCAATCAGTTATGATGATGGGTTAATACTGACGCCCTATAGCGGTATTGTGACGGTTTTGCACAGCATTGATCCAAATGTTGACCAAGAACGTGACCAATTCGCGGCGAAGGTTGAACTGGCTAACCTTAACTGGAGTACCGAAATGCAAGCTTTAGGGCAAGCCACGGTGTTAGATGACCAGCATGATTATTACAGTGATGGACAAGTCTTAGTGATTAAAGAGAAGACTTTATTGGCAAAAGTGACGAAGTAAGGCTTCGTCACTTCTTTCATCATGTGGAAGGTATGATTCTATCAGTCTTGGGACACTTTCAGTGTGAGAGTGGCTTTTAAACCGCCCATATTACTTCTTTCCAATTCAAGTGAACCGCGATAACTGTGTGCCATTTCACTGACGATATTTAAGCCAAGCCCTGTTCCCGCTGTGGTTTCATCTAATCGAACACCACGTTTGATTACCTGATCTATCTGATCATTTGGAATTCCAGGGCCGTCATCTTCAATCATAATGGTCGCGTTGTCGTCACTGGTTTGAACGGCATGAACACGGATAATAGAATGAGCCCATTTGTAACCGTTCTCGAGTAAATTACCGACCATTTCATCAAGATCAGTTTTATCCACGTTAACAAAAAGATCACTATCTAGTTCATTCACGAGCACGACATTACGTTCAGCAAACACTTTATCGAACGCCATTGAAATCGCATCGACACGCTCACTGGGTGAGGTTCTAACTGCGAGAATATTCATTGATCCCGCCATTCGAGCGCGGCTTAAATGGTAATCAATATAATCTTGAATCTGCTTGATGGGAGGGGTGAGCTTGGCCTTTGGTTCTGACTCTAAGGTATCAATTTCATTTTTTAGAATGGAGAGAGGCGTTTTCAGTGCGTGAGACAAGTTACCTGCATGGTTTCGAGCGCGTTCAAGCAGTTCTTGGTAATGAAATAGCAGAGCATTGAGATCAGACACCAGCGGAGAAACTTCTTGAGGGTAGTTATTACTCAGCGCTTGCTGATCGCCGCTACGTAACATCGCAAGTTCTTGCTGCATTTTCGTCAATGGCCTGAGTGACCAACTGACCTGAGCTCCAATTAAGATTAAAACACCGGTAAACAGTAGACCTAAAATAACCCATAACTGACCAGTAAGCCTGTGTAAGGTCTCTTCAAGTGGATCTTCATCTAGCCCGATCAAAATGGAAATGGGTGTCGAAAGCTCAGGGAGATAAATCTCTCGTTCGATGTAAATCAGCTTCTCATCTTGAGCGCCACGCGCAATGGTCTTTAGTCCTGTTTTTTCAACTTGTATGCTTTTATCCCAAAGAGAGCGAGAACGTAAAGTGTGTGATTCAGCAGAAGCTGTCCAATATAAGCCACTATAAGGTTGAATAAAACGAGGATCAGATAAGCGTGCGCTCATTGATAAACTGCCATTATCATCCGCTTCTATGTTCGCGGTGATCTCATCCATGCTTCGGTTAAGTTGGTTGTGAACGTCTTCTAATAAGTAATCGTTCACCAGTTTCGGTATACCAAGTCCTGCGGCCAAAATCATAGCGGACAACCATAAGGCAGCCGCTAATAGTAGGCGGCTTTTCAGGCTGATATTTTTTAGCCTCTGCTTAGAGGTTCTATGATACATAGAGGTTCTGTTATGCATAGAAGCTTTGTGGTGCTTAGTTGGCATTGAGTCTGTACCCTAAACCTCGCACTGTTTTGATGACCTTAGGTGCGATTTTTTTACGGATCCGACCTATGAATACTTCGATGGTGTTTGAATCTCGGTCAAAATCTTGTTTATAGATATGTTCAACTAATTCGGTGCGAGAGATGACTTTCTCTGGGTTATGCATAAAGTAAGCGACCACTTTATATTCTA
The DNA here is from genome assembly GCF_005146325.1 of Vibrio genomosp. F6. Lineage (NCBI taxonomy): Bacteria > Pseudomonadati > Pseudomonadota > Gammaproteobacteria > Vibrionales > Vibrionaceae > Vibrio > Vibrio genomosp. F6. Next base: position 40,647 of record NZ_SYUT01000051.1, read on the forward strand.
GGGCAGTAAGGCTCATGGCTTGACCTTGCCACATTACTTTTGAGCTTCGAGTATCAAGGCTAAGATCGCCTATTTGCATGATTGGAGAGGCATTGCCAGATGCGCGACGAAGCTGCGAACGAATTCGAGCAATCAGTTCTATCATTTCAAACGGCTTGGTTAAGTAATCATCCGCGCCTGCATTCAAACCTTCAACACGTTGAGTCAGCGTGTCACGCGCACTTAAAATAATGACCGGAGTATTAATATTTTCATCTCGAATACTTTTTAAAACCGTTAAGCCATCGAGTTTTGGCAATCCAAGGTCGAGTACAATCGCGTCCCACTCTTCAGATGTGGCGCGGTATAAAGCATCAATGCCATCTTGTGAAAGTTCAGGTACCCAGCCAGTATTTTCGAGGGTTTCAATTATTTGCTCACCAAGACGTGGTTCATCTTCGACAACTAAAATTTTCATTATTGTTTTTCTCTTTAGGATTGGATTTCAGTTTGGATTATTTCTTAATGACATCGTGAAGGTTGCGACCTTTTATCTCAATCATTTCTAAGGTGGCAGCATTGTATTCAACTTTGATGACGCTGTTTTTATGCACTAATTTTAATTCATACACCCACTCATCGTCGTCTTCTTCTAATTCGACTTTGATAAGACGGCCGTTTAATTGAGATTCAACTGCCGCATAAAGCTCTGAAAAGGGTTTAATTAAGCCTGCTTGTACTGCGTCGTAGACTTCGTCTTGATCTTCATCGATCTCCACGCGAGTCCCTGCTTTATGCTCATCTAGAACGATGTTATGCCCATTTTGATGATCTTTTGCGAATGCTAATGGACCTGAAAAAATGGATAAAATCAGACAAGATATAAGCGTATGTTGTGCCTTGTTTTTCATACAATTTCCTAAGCAATAACCTGATAGGGCAGCGTTGATATTTCCATACTCAGTATAATTAAACATAGATGAACATAAAGTGAATAAGTGGTTTGTAAGTTAAATCTGTAGACTTAACGGCTTTGCATTTCATCTTCAAATATTTTGTCGCGCATTTTCCAAAATCGTCCGACCTTTCTTGCTACCACAAATTGGGGAGGGCGAAAGCGATGTTGGTTAGCGACGACGCGAGTGGGTGAACTCTCTTCAAATGGTCGATGTCTATCCGCAAGGTGAGGTCGAACAAATTGATCTTTAAACAGTTGTTTTTGCTTCTTCGTGGTTAATGGCCAAAACTCATGAACTTGAGCTTGGTTTTCACCTAGATAGGTGACTTTAAGCTGAGATTTTCCTGTAGAGTCTTTATGAACATTTAAGTCCATCTCAAGACACTCAAATACTAACGCATCTTTTAAGTTGAGAGCCTCTTTTAGTTTTTTATCAGGGTCAACTAAAGTGGCATCGCACTCATGACAAATACGCGCGGCAATGTCATTGTCTGCTCCGCAGTTACCACAATATTTAGCTCTGAATCGGTATCCACAATGCTCCCGTTCTTGAGTCTCTTCATCGGTAAAATAACCTTGGCAGCGACGTCCAAAATGCTCTAGTAGGAAACCATTACTGTCTAGCTTTCCCCAGAAGTTATTATTGAAACCGCAAGCCGGGCAAGGGATGGTGACGATTTCGCTCTCAGAATCTGGTTTTGGATCGCCCACTTCTGGTTGATAAAGGTCGTAGCTATTACCTGCATAATCGAGTACTAAACATTCGGTTTTTCCCTCAGATAGGCGTAATCCTCGCCCTACAATTTGCTGATAAAGACTGATTGATTCTGTTGGTCGTAAAATAGCGATTAAATCCACATGAGGCGCATCGAAACCAGTGGTTAACACCGAAACATTGACGAGAAATTTGATATGGCGATTTTTGAAGTCATTTATGATCTGATCGCGCTCTAATGTAGGAGTATCACCGATGACAATTGCGGACTCTCCAGCAGGCAGTAGGCCTAAAATTTCCTGCGCGTGACGAACCGTTGCCGCAAATACCATTATGCCTTGTTTGTCTTGTGCCAGTTGAATGATTTGGTCGACAATCTGCGGTGTGGCGCGTTTAGATTGCTCAATAACCATGTCCAGTTCCGCTTCTTTATATCGCCCGGTGTTTGCTGGCTTAAGCTTAGAGAAATCATAACTGAGTACAGGAGCATCAATCATTCTGGCGGGGGTCAAAAAACCTTCATCAAGTAGGTAACGAATCGGCAGTTCAAAAATGCAGTCACGGAAAAATCTTGGTTCTTCAGAGCGAACTTGGCCGCGAGTATGGTATTGGTATAACCACCCCATGCCTAGGCGATAAGGCGTGGCGGTCAAGCCTAACACTTTAATGCCGGGGTTTATCTCTCTTAAGTGGGAAATGACTTTTTGGTAGCTGCTTGTTTTCTCATCGGGTACGCGATGGCATTCATCAATGACCAAGAGTGAAAACTGATTCGCAAAAGCGTCTAAGTTTCTAACAACGGATTGTACTGAGGCGAAGACGACCTGCTGATCGGTCTCTTTACGACCTAAACCCGCCGAGAATACGGCCCCTTTTAAGTCATAACCTTCGTATTTCGCGTGGTTTTGCTCAACTAACTCTTTTACGTGCGCCATCACCAAAACTCGTCCTTTAGCGAGACGGGCGAGTTCTGCAATGACTAAGCTTTTTCCTGCTCCAGTGGGCAGTACGAGAACTGCTGGTGTGCTGTGCTTACGAAAATAGTGGATGACCGCTTTAACTGAATCAGCTTGATAAGGGCGAAGTGTGTACATAGGGATGTGTTTATTAACCTTTCAAATGAAGCAAATAGAATAAGAGCAGCGGCGGTTTACACAAATAATGTGAAATAGCTCAACTATTGAGTAAAACAAGACTATAATACCTGACTTAATTTAGTCGAGGTATTCATGCGTTTAGATAAATTTTTGTGTGATTCATTAGGTGTTACTCGTAGAGAAGCGACAATCCTTCTTAGAAAAGGCGAAGTAACCGTAAATGGCGAGAAGAAAAAAAGCGGTTCTGTAAAAGTAACAGAGCAGTGCTGTGTTGAGTGGCAAGAGCGCGAAATAACGGTGAAAGGCCCTCGTTACATCATGCTATACAAACCGGAAGGCTTTGTTTGTTCACATGAAGATGGTTCTAATCCAACCGCATTTGAATTGCTTGATGAAATCAAAATGGACGAACTTCATTTTGCTGGCCGTTTAGATGTTGATACGACAGGTTTAGTTCTGATCACCGATGATGGCCAATGGTCTCACCGCATTACATCGCCTAAGCGTAAATGTGAAAAAACATACCGCGTATGGCTGGTTGAACCTGTTGAAGATGACTATGTTGAGAAGTTTAAGCAAGGTATTGAGCTTCGCAGTGAAAAAGAGCCAACACTGCCTGCACATCTCGAAGTTCGTGCCGAAAAAGAGGTGCTACTGACTATCCATGAAGGCAAATACCATCAAGTAAAACGTATGTTTGCTGCTTTGGGTAATAAAGTAGAAGCACTTCACCGTGAAAAAATTGGTGAAATTGAATTAGATGAAGAGTTAGAGTTAGGTGAGTACCGTTATTTAACTCAAGAAGAAGCGGATTCTATTTGGAAATAGTGGCGTAGGTTAAAGCCTGACGTTTATTTTCATGTTCGCGTATTAAAGTCATGGCCCATTTGGTCGTGGCTTTTCTTTAGTTTCGAAGTTCTGATTTATTTTTATTGCAATATCTGATGATAGTTTTCGTTTGTAATACTTAGTCTTACGCCTACTTATCACCTCCACTTCCGCATAGGAGAGTTATGACCACAACCACTGAACCAAGCATTTCACAGGGAAATACTCAGCCGACAAGCGTGAACCCCAATGAGCCGCCTAAATTAGGGTTGTTGCTATTTTTAATTTTGGGTGCGATTGGTGCGCTGACACCTTTAGCTATCGATATGTATTTGCCAGCAATGCCGACGATCGCTAAAGATCTTGGCGTGTCTGCTGGTGCGGTTCAGATTACGTTAACCGCTTATACTGCTGGTTTTGCGTTTGGTCAGTTGCTGCATGGCCCTTTGGCCGACAGTTTTGGGCGTCGGCCTGTGCTCATCATTGGTGTGCTCTTTTTTGGCATTGCTGCAGTAGTGAGTGCGACAACGACGGGTATTGAAGCGCTAACTTATGTTAGAACCGCGCAAGGCTTTGCGGGAGCAGCGGCGGCTGTGGTGATACAAGCTCTGGTTCGCGATATGTTTGATCGTGAAGATTTCGCTCGTACCATGTCGTTCATTACCTTAGTGATGACGATCGCGCCGTTAGTTGCGCCTATGGTGGGGGGGTATTTGGCTCTGTGGTTTGGTTGGCGTTCTATTTTCTGGGTGCTCGCGATTTTTGCTGCACTGGTGATTGCTGCGGTGTTCTGGAAAATTCCGGAAACATTGCCAGTAGAGAAGAGACAACCATTACGCTTTAGAACCACCATTCGTAATTACGCTCGGTTATTTAAGAATCCAGTGGCAATGGGGCTGATATTTTCAGGTGCATTCTCTTTTGCCGGGATGTTTGCTTTCTTGACCGCTGGCGCATTCGTCTATATTGATATTTATGGCGTACGACCTGATCACTTTGGTTATCTGTTTGGAATGAATATCATTGCGATGATTTTGATGACGAGTATTAATGGTCGTATGGTGAAAAAAGTGGGTTCACATAATATGCTGCGCTTTGCTTTAACCATTCAACTGTTAGCGGGTGTTGGCCTATTTACAGGTTGGGCGCTCGATCTTGGGTTGTGGGGAATTGTTCCATTTGTCGTTCTATTCATCGGAACACTCTCAACAATCGGTAGTAATTCTATGGGGTTATTACTTAGCGGTTATCCGAAAATGGCGGGTACTGCTTCTTCGTTAGCTGGAACACTTCGTTTCGGTACTGGTTCTGCTGTAGGTGCTTTGGTAGCAATGTTCCCATCCACAACCGCAGTACCAATGATTTTGGTGATGACAGCCTGCTCTGTGCTGTCAGCATTGTTATATTGGACATTAGGGAAAAAGGCGTAATGTCGAAATACCATATTGAAATTCAAGCATTAGTAAACGCTGCATTAGAAGAGATGGCAGCGGAACACGAAAGCGGAAAGTTGGTCAATGCTCCTGTTGCAAATAACCACTTTCTGGTTCGTTGGGTAACGAAAAACATTAAAACCAAAGTGTTTAATAAGTGTATTAGCAGCGACATGATTCGCTGGCAAAAATCGGGTCGTTCTAAAGGTAACCAATCTGATCTTCTGTTTACGTTCAAACGCATTTCGGCCTTCTACGGAAAGATGTTTCCACAAGGTGACGACACTAAACCATTAAAAGACAGCGATGTTGAAGCGTTCATCGATAAAATGGATGAAGCGGGTTGGTGTGTAACGAATACAGAAGTGCTAACTAATGGTGAGAAGATTCAGTTCTTTACGGATGGCGCAGACTCTTTCGCGATGTGTGCTGATCAATGTGATGACTCTTTTGACGGTGAAATCATGGCACGACCAATGAATTGGTTTGTTCGTGGCAATCACGCGAAGTTTATTGAGATGGCCGCAGAAGCTGGTTTCATGCTGCACAAACGCACTGACTACAAATCATTGGTCAAATACCATGGTGAGTATATTGTTTACCCTGGAAATCACGGCGTTGAATTAGCTGAAATTCCGATTAGCGTCATTGGTTAATTGATTGGTTCATCGGTTAGCGGATTCGTTTTAATCGTTGAATTATAATGCCTCTTTTGAGCTTTATTGGTAAGGTTTCAAAAGGGGCATTTTTATTTTCTGTTATCAGCTATCAACTGTTTACACGACATGCCTCATTGTTTGTGCATGCCTAATAGTTTGTGCATGTCTAGCTGCTCGTGCATGTCTATGGTGAATTAGCTCTTCTCCGCTTGTTTACCGGAGGCCTTTTTACAGATAGCCTTTACCATGCCTCTAAAAATAAATAGATGGGCAGGCATCATGGCAAACCAGTAGAGTAATCCTAAAAATCCTTGCGGATGCCACCAAGCGGTTAAGTTCACCTCTCTATAGTCACCATGATCAGTGATGGTGCACTCAAGACGTCCTAAACCGGGTCCTTTCATCCCAAAAAATAGAGAAAGAAACTGATTTTTTTCACAGCGAATCACTTTCCAAGAGTCAATAAAATCACCCACTTTTAATTCAGGCCCTTCAGGAGAGCGACGTATCGGCCTCTGACCGCCAAAGAAGATGTCGAGCCATTCCCGTGTGCGCCATAACCCATTAGCAAAAAAGTACCCCTCTTCTTTGCTTCCTATTTTTTGTGCAACTTCCCATAGTTGCTCGCTCGATAAGTGAGTATGTGCACTTGCCCCAGCTTGTTTAGGGTAATAGCCGTAACCAGGCTGCCAGCGTTGTAAGGCTGCGGGTTCAAATCCCCATACATTACTGCGGACAAATGTACCTTCTTGCTTAATCGTCTCCCTTACTGCGTCTTCATAGGAGATAAGATCTTGCGGGTATAGTTTGCGTATTGGTTGAGCGTCGGCAATGTAGTCGTGTTCCAGTCCAGCCAGCAGCGCTTTGCCAATATTAGAGGGGACGGAAGTGACTAAGCTGAGCCAATATGAGGCCATTTTAGGTGTAAGGAGAGCGGTAGACCATAAACGGAGTGGCTTTTTGACCGCCTGACAGATCACTTTAAATTGCTCGCGGTAGCTCAATACATCGGGCCCACCGACTTCAAATGTTTGAGACTCTCTCGGTGATGCTTTCGCTAATTCTAATAGGTAATGATTGAGGTTAGGTAGGGCAATGGGGTTTGCTTTTGAATCAACCCATTTAGGCGCGATCATTAGAGGGAGGTTGTAAACAAAGTCGCGCATAATTTCAAAAGCGGCGGAACCTGGGCCAATAATGACGCCAGCGCGAAGTTCTGTCACGGGTATACCACTAAGTCGAATGATCTTGCCTGTCTTTTTCCTTGCTAATAAATGTTCAGAATTCCCCGTTTGTGGCTGAAGTGCGCTTAAGTAAATGACATGTTTAACTCGGCTATTAAGCAGAGCTTGAGAGAAGTTTTCCGCCAGTTGCAGTTCATACTCGATAAAGTCGTGCCCCTCAGCCATTCCGTGAACGAGGAAGAAGACCAGATCGAAATCATCAACAAGCTTATCGGTCTCATTCTTATCCGCTAAATCTAGATAATGCATCGTAAGGCTAGGGTGGGGAGCGGTTCTCTGTTTGAGATAATCGATATGACGAGCTGCGGCCGTGACAAGATGGCCCTCTGCTAGTAACTTCGGGATTAGTTGTGATCCAATGTAGCCTGACGCACCTAATATAAGAATTTTTTTCATGCTCATCCATCAGCCTTTTTAGTGGTCGAAATATGCACTAAGGGCTATAGTATCAGATTATTATCGAGTTCTATCAATATGTTGTGATTTGGTTACGATTACTCGGTTTTTGTGTATTAAAGGTGATGTTCTTGGCTCTTGTCTCTCAAATAATTTTCCATACCAAAGGTGATTTTTTACGCCGCTTAATTGCGATTGCATTACCTATTGCCCTTCAGAGTATTATGTTCTCAAGCCGAGGTTTGGTGGATGTACTTATGCTGGGACAGCTAGGTGAAGCGGATATTGCCGCGGTGGGTGTGGCGAGCCGAGCCATGTTTGTTACAACCATAATGTTAGTGGGTGTAAACACTGGAGGCGCACTATTAACGGCTCAGTTCTGGGGCGCAGGAGATAAAAAAGGCGTTAGGGAAAGTACCGCCCTGACTTGGATGATTGCGGTGGGTTTTGCTCTATTGACCATCGTCTTTTTTGTCTTATTTCCAACTCAGATTATGTCACTGACCACCGATTCGAATGAAGTTCAGCAACTGGGTCGTGACTATATTGTTATCACATCGTTTAGCATGATAGCGGTGGCTTGTGTGAGCAGTATGGCGGTAGGTTTACGTGCGATGCACAAGCCGGGGATAAGTACCTTTTTTAGTGGAATCGGAATCCTGTCGAACATCTTCCTCAACTGGGTGCTTATTTTCGGTAAGTTTGGATTCCCAGCTATGGGGATCACTGGTGCAGCAATCGCGACGGTCTTAAGCAGCGCAATAGAGGTGATGTGTTTATATGGTTACCTATATAGCAAAAAGCATCTTCTCGCTTTTGGTATGAATGACATAAAAGCCGCGTGTTATTGGGACAATATTGTTCGCTTCTTAAAATTATCAATGCCGACAACGTTCAACTTTCTTGCGTGGGCTGGTGGTTTATTCGCGTACCATGCCATTATGGGACAAAGTGGTGTTCAAGGCCTTGCTGCACTCTCTGTCATGACGCCTGTTGAGTCGATCTCACTAAGCTTGCTCATCGGTCTATCGAATGCCGCGTCAGTGTTAGTCGGCAACCAGCTAGGTGCTAAAAAATACGATGCCGTGTATTACCAGGCGCTGGGTTTAACTTGTTTAAACATCATCGTTGGTGTTTGTGTGGCTATCTTGCTCTTCTTCATTCAGATCCCGATTTTAAACGCTTTCTCTGCGCTGACCCCTGAAACAAGGGAAATGGCAGAAAAATTCATTGTTATCTTAAGTTTCGGTATTGTCCTTCGCTCCGTTCCTATGGTGGTGATCGTTGGAGTACTGAGAGCGGGTGGTGATGTGAAGTTTTGCTTGTATCAAGATCTCATCGCCCAATGGTTGATCGGTATTCCGCTGGCTGCTTTTGCGGCTATCAAGCTAGGGATGTCTCCGGAGTGGATTTATGTGCTGTTTCTCACAGAAGAAGTGGTGAAATGGGGAGGCTCACTTTATAGAATGAAAAGCAAGAAGTGGATGAAAAATTTGATTGAAAATTAGACATGTGAATTATTGATGCTGCAATGAGATGCGTATATTGTGATCTGTACTTCAAAACACTTCCTACTAACAAGGAATTAGTGTAGATTCTGAATCCAATTTAGAGTTCATGTGGTGATTTAATGCTAAGACTGTCGGACCTGTGCAAAGGCTATGTAGATGGGGGGGAATTTCACCCTGTACTGCAAGGGGCAGAGCTTCACTTAAATCAAGGGGATCAAGTTGCTTTAATGGGAGAAAGTGGTTCAGGAAAGAGCACTTTACTTAACCTTATTGCTGGTCTCGATACGGTAGACTCTGGTGAAATTGAGTTCCCTCATTTGCAAATGCACAGTGCTTCTGAGTTTAACCGTACCGCTTTTCGTCGTAATAATATTGGTAATATATTCCAACAGTTCAACTTGCTCCCAACGCTTAATATTGCCGACAACATCCGCTTTTGCCGTCAATTAAAAGGCCTACCTGAAGACAAAGCTCTATGGCGTCAGATTTTATCTGCATTGGATCTGATGGCACTTTTAGGGCGTTACCCAGAAGAGGTCTCTGGTGGTCAGCAACAGAGAGCGGCGATTGCAAGGGCTTTATATATGGAGCCTCAGTTACTACTGGCAGATGAACCAACGGGTAGCCTTGATGAACGTAATGCGGAAGCGGTAATGCGTTTATTAACCTCACTTACTCGTCAGCTAAATTGTACGCTGCTACTTGTCACTCACAGTGAAAAAGTTGCTCAGCACATGGAAGGGCGCGTTCGCCTTCAAGGAGGGCAATTGCATGTTATGGCCCGTAGTTAAGGCGCTACTAGGTCACTACCGTCGGTATCCTTTACAAATCATTCTAGTTTGGCTTGGTCTTACTCTTGGCGTATCACTTTTGGTGGGTGTTACGGCGATTAATGATCATGCAAAACAGAGCTACGCGAATGGTGAGAAACTTTTTTCAAACCCTCTTCCTTACCGTATTCGCCCAAAGCACAACGCAAATAAGATCCCACAAGGGTTTTATATTCAACTCCGCAGAAAAGGCTTTAACCAATGTGCGCCTTTTGATAATCATCGCTTAACAACCAGCAATGGTACTAGCTTGATGCTGATGGGGGTCGATCCTATTGCGATGATGCAGTTCAAAGATGATATTCACTTAGAAGATTTGACCACGTTAAGCTTGATGAAGCCGCCTTATCCGCTGCTTGTGAGTCAGCAATTTGCGAAACATATGAGCTGGTCAGAAAATTCATACATAGAGTTGAATGATGGTTCAAAGCTTGGGCCCATCACCATAGATAGAAAAAATCAACTCCATGGCACCAAAGTCGTCGCTGATCTGTCATTACTTCGCATGCTAAAACGAAGCTCTGGGCTGTCTGTTATTGCTTGTGGTGAAATGCCAGCGAAAAAGTTGCAAGCGTTAAGATCCCTATTACCCAATGGCATGGCGATCTCGCGTAGTACAAAAGCGGAACTTGAGTCATTAACGAATGCTTTTCATATGAATTTATCAGCGATGGGGATGCTCTCTTTTGTCGTTGGATTGTTCATATTCTATCAAGCCATGTCGCTTTCTTTTATCCAGCGTCAGCCTCTTGTCGGAACATTACGCCAAATTGGCGTGTCAGGTTGGCAATTGGCAAAAGCGCTCTCTTTTGAGTTGGTTTTGTTGGTCCTCATTAGCTGGCTTTGCGGTAATGTACTCGGCTTACTCCTTGCTAATCAGCTTATCCCTGCTGTATCGGCTAGCTTGGGTGATCTCTACGATGCAAATGTAGGTTTATCGATAACGTGGGGTTGGAGAACAAGTTTATATAGCCTAGCGATGGCATCATTTGGGGCGTTCATTGCTTGTAGCTGGCCTTTGATTCGCTTACTTAAATCACAGCCTATTCGTCTAACGTCGCGTTTATCACTGGTTCGCTTTGCTGGTACGGAATTTAGTTGGCAAGCGTTGATCGCCTGTGCGTTTTGTGTCGCTGCGATTGCGGTGTACCAAGCGCCTAAAACTCAAGAAACAGGTTTTGCGATAATTGGTCTGATGCTTGTGAGTGTCGCTTTATTCACGCCATACATCATTTGGAAACTGTTTAACGCGCTGTCTTACTCTTTACGCTGGGTTAAAGCTCGCTGGTTCTTTGCTGATGCGGCTGCGAGTATGAGTTATCGTGGGGTAGCAACGATGGCGTTTATGCTTGCTTTAACTGCAAATATTGGCGTTGAAACTATGGTAGGCAGTTTCCGTGATACGACGGATAAGTGGTTAAGCCAGCGATTAGCAGCGGATGTTTATATCTACCCAAGCAATAATTCTGCGGCGCGAATGAGTACTTGGCTTACTGCTCAGCCTGAAGTTAATACGGTTTGGTGGCGTTGGGAAAAAGATGTGTCAACGGCTGGTGGCCCTATACAGGTCGTGAGCTCCGGTTCTTCAGAAGGTGAGCTTGATGCGTTAACCGTTAAACTAGGGATCCCAAATTATTGGTACCAATTGCATCAGTCCAAAGGTGTGATGATCAGTGAGTCCATGTCATTGAAATTAGACATCAGACCGGGTGACTACATCGATTTAGGCGAAAGGCTTGGCAAAAAATGGCAAGTGGTTGGAGTGTATTATGATTATGGCAACCCGTATCACCAAGTGATGATGTCACATCGCAATTGGTTGAACTCCTTTGCTGGTAGCGGCAATGTCGCTCTTGGCGTCGTGCTAGAGGATAATGTGAATGCATTGGGTCTTAAGCGTCGTTTAGAGAGTGTGTTTAGGATGAGTTCTGAACGTGTTTTTGATAATGGCAGCATCCATAGTCAGGCCATGAGAGTTTTTGATCGCACTTTTGCTATTGCTGACACTTTAGGCAACATCACACTGGTGATCGCGGTATTCGGCATTTTCTTCTCGACCTTAGCTGGAGAAGTTTCAAGGCAGCGTCATATTTCTTTACTCCGCTGTTTGGGTATGTCAGGGAAAGAGTTGATCGCCATGGGGAGCTTGCAACTGGTGGTATTCGGTTTGATTTCGGCGATAATTGCGATGCCTCTAGGACTCGCATTAGCTAACTTGATTGTGGATATTATCATCAAGCAATCCTTTGGTTGGTCCTTGGAGTTACAGGTGATTCCTTGGGAATATATGCAAACTTTTGCTTGGGCGATGTTATCGCTAATTGTTGCAGGTGCGCTACCTGTTCTTCGAATGGTTCGTAATACACCGATCAGTTCACTAAGAGATGCGTTGTAAATGAAAAACAGAAAAGATTCGGATACGACGAAGCACTCTAGTCAGACTACACATTCTGGTCAGAAGTCGGACTCAGGTGAGTTACGCGTTCAAGATCTAGGTCGTCACCACCATTCTAGTCGCATTATCACGGCCTCTGTGATGCTGTTTGTTATGATTCTTTTGACTTGTGGTGTCTATTTTTCATTTTTTGACTCCTCAAATGAAACTAAAGCAAGTAACGTAAGCCCGTTATTTCATAGTGAAGAGCGAAAGGTTTACGACCCAGTGCTTCCAGATAAAGCAGTTAAACTACCAGCAGACTTTCAACTTCATCCCGACTTTCAGCATGAGTGGTGGCACTACTTTGCAAGTGTTGTGGATGCTGAGGGTCAAGAGTATGGGATCCAGTGGAGCTACTTTAGGGTTGCCACAGATGAAAGGGAAACATCTGGCTGGCAAAGTCCACAGCTATATATCGCCAATGTTGTTATTAGCTCTGGAACAAAAACGTGGAAAGAGCAGCGTTTGGCTCGCGGTGGAATTGGCCAAGCGGGAATGCGCAATCGTCCTTTTAGGATCTGGTTAGATAACTGGAGTTGGCGCTCATTAAGTTCTACGCCCTTTCCTGGTTTGTTAGATGTTCAGTCAGATGAGTTTGGCATGGTATTGACATCTAAGACCATAGGACCTTATGTCTTAAATGGAGATAAAGGCTATCAAATTAAGCATGATTTACTGCCTATCGCTTCTTACAGTTTCAGTGCTCCATTTTTGAGTGTTCAAGGACAACTTCGTTTAGAGGGGCAACCAGCGTTCGCAGTTAAAGGCAAAGCTTGGCTGAATAAAGAGTGGGGGAGCGCTCTACTTGCTGAAGGAAGAAGAGGTTGGGATTGGTTTGTGTTTGACCTTGATGATGGTCGGACATTAAGCGTGACTCAATCTCGACATGATCAACAATTACCTTATACGTATGGCACTTTGGCGGATAGATCGGGGAAAGTAATCAGTTTGTCTGATTCAGATATATCGATCACGCCATTAAATACCAGCACTTTGCCGAATGGACGCAGGTTGCCATTACAGTGGTCGATAGAGGTGCCTGAAAGCAATATTAAATTGATGACCAAAGTGGTTCGCAGGGATATGTGGCTGCCTTTTGTCATTCCATATTGGGAAGGCCCAGTGTCCGCTTCTGGTTCCCATGAGGCAAAAGGCTTCATGCAATTGACGGGATACTAGTGACTAGCATTCACTGAATAAGATCGTATGAACAAAATGCGCTGATGAAATTATTGTTTACATGATCTGAGCCTTCGTCGCTTTATCTCATTACGTCAGATCTTGCCCATGTATGTTGTATTTTGGGGGTAAGGGTGGTTTTTCTATCTTATTTTTCTACTCTCATGAGCCAGTCGGCCTATTATAAATGGGCTGCCTGTGTTTTCATGATTATCCGCATCCTTCACTTTTCGTATCTTTCTGATTGATAAAATATTAATCGGGTGCACTCAGTTGCATTTCTAATCTATACTCCCACTTATGAATAAAAATGTAACTTTAAGGAATATACGCTGTATTGTTTATTAAACATCGGAAATTCCGAAGTTAAACATCTAAACAATCGATTATTCCAAACTGTCGGTGATCTATAAACTCAGATCTATTCTTTGTTATCAGATTATTAACATAATAAATATAAGGACGATATCATGAGTGATGTCATTCGCGACTTCTTCAAAATGGAGTCAGCTGGTGGAATTTTATTAGTCATTGCTGCTGCGATTGCAATGACGATTGCAAACTCGTCGTTTAATGGTGTTTATCAAGAGTTTCTTCATACCTACGTGTTCGGCATGTCTATTTCGCATTGGATCAATGATGGTCTAATGGCGATTTTCTTCTTTTTGATTGGTCTTGAAGTTAAGCGTGAATTACTTGAAGGTGCACTGAAGTCAAAAGAGACGGCAATATTCCCAGCAATTGCAGCTGTGGGCGGTATGTTGGCACCTGCACTGATCTATGTACTGTTTAACTCTGGTGACCCACAAGCAATGCAAGGTTGGGCAATTCCGGCTGCGACTGATATTGCATTCGCGCTAGGTATCATGGCTCTGCTAGGAAAGCGTGTTCCTGTTAGTTTGAAAGTTTTCCTACTCGCCCTTGCTATTATCGATGACCTTGGTGTTGTTGTGATCATTGCGCTTTTCTATAGCGGTGACTTGTCAACGATTGCATTAACGATTGGTTTTGCGATGACTGGCGTGCTCTTTATGCTTAATGCCAAACATGTGACTAAGATAAGTATCTATTTAGTTGTGGGCTTCATTTTATGGGTGAGTGTACTCAAATCGGGAGTTCACGCGACGCTTGCTGGTGTGGTTCTAGGCTTTGCTATTCCATTGAAAGGCAATGAAGGTGAGCGATCTCCACTCAAACACCTTGAGCATGCACTTCACCCATATGTCGCGTTTGCAATTCTTCCTCTGTTCGCATTTGCTAACGCAGGTATCTCATTGGAAGGTGTTTCAATGGACGGTCTGACATCGATGCTGCCACTAGGTATTGCGTTGGGGCTGTTAGTTGGCAAACCTTTGGGTATCTTTACTTTCAGCTGGATTGCGGTAAAAGCTGGCGTAGCGAAGTTGCCTGAAGGCATTAACTTTGTCCATATATTTGCAGTATCAGTGCTATGTGGTATCGGTTTTACCATGTCTATATTCATCTCATCACTTGCATTTGGTTCGGTGAGTGCTGATTTTGATACTTACGCAAGGTTGGGCATTTTAATGGGATCTACAACTGCGGCAGTGTTGGGTTACGCACTATTAAGCCTATCATTGCCTAAGAAAGCATAATGGTTATGCTCTTCTAGACAAAAACCTAGACAAAAAACAAGCCCTCTAAATGTAGAGGGCTTTGTTGTATTTATGAGTCCAGAAAAATGTTACTTCTTGATGGTGGTGAAAATAGTCCACTCTTCAATCACTGCTTCTTTAAGTCCAACAACGGTCGCGGTAACTTTACGGTTGATTGCATGAGATGTCGGGTCATCACCTTGGCTTTCTAGTTTGGATTCACCATACCCAACGATACGAGCGCGATCTCTGCTTATACCATAAGAGATAAGCCGCTTTTGAACATTGTTCGCTCGCTTCTTCGAAAGTTCGAGATTATATTCCGGTGTCCCGATTTTACTGGCGTAACCTTGGATCTCAATTGATGCCGTTTTATAGGTTTTCAAAAACTCCGCCATCGTACGAATTTGCTCAGAAAAAATGGGGTTTATTTCGAAAGAGTTATGAGCAAAGAGAATCTTGAGTTGTCTTACCTCCTCTGAGCGCATGAGTTCTCCACAGCCATCATTATCGACTTGTGACTCTCTTGGCGTTCCCGGACAAATATCACGAGCATTCACGACGCCATCTCGGTCGTCATCTTGTAAATCTGAAATTTGAACGGCTGTTGGTGTATCGATGTAGGGGTAGTCTTGCTCAGCCCAGACCATAGTCGAAAAGGACAGAACTAAGCTAGGGACTACAAGAATAAATTTCATAGTTAGTACTCCATCTCTTTCGTCCACTCTTCAGGTATATCTACCAGTAAAGCATCCAGTAAGCTCCCAGTGGCATTCATCACTCTATACTTTGCATATTGCTCGGAATAGTGCGCGTCGAGGTAATCTTTTCTCGCTTCAAATAGCTCATTTTCAGTGTTGAGGAGATCAAGCAGTGTTCGTTGACCGATTCGATACTGTTTTTCGTAAGCAATCACGGTCTGAGAGGCTGAATCTACATGATCCGCTAAAAAGTTTTTCTGTTGCAAGGTCAAATCAAGCGCACTCCAAGATAGACGAAGCCCTTCTTCAACTTGTCGGAATGCGGTATCTCGTAGATCTTTTGCTTTGTTCAATTGGTATGCGGCAGATTCACTACGGGCGCTGTCTGACCCGCCGTTGTACAGATTGTATCGGAGTCTAAGCATCGCAAGGGTCTCGTCACTTCGGCCTTCATCACCGCCAGCATCATCTCGCCATGTCTGCGAAGCTTCAAAAGAGAGAGTAGGGTAATTATTGCCTTTCGATTGCTCATATTGGAAGCGAGCAGAATCGATATCAGCATTAGCAACTTTAATGACAGGGTGTTTTTCGAAAGCAAAATCGATGGCTTCAGTTAAAGCAAGAGGGAGTTTGGAAATATCGGCTCTAGGGTAGATAAGCCCTAAAGGCGCTTGGCCCACTTCACGTTTAAATTGGGTATGAGTATCGATTAAGTTGTTCTGCGCAGCAAGTAAGTTTCCGTGAGCCTTGGCTATTCGAGCTTCAACCTGAGACAGGTCTGCTGTCGATCCTAATCCTGATTCTGCACGGCGTTTAATATCTTTATAGATCTCTTTGTGAGTCGCGAGGTTACTTTCAGAAAGAGCGAGAACTTCACTCGCTTTCACCGCATCTAAATATATTTGGGTAACATTGAGTGCTTTATTTTCAGCGTCCGCTAATAGTTGCAATCGTACCGATTCAGCATCGGCAGCGGTTCGATCAATGTTATTCAGCGTTGCCGAACCATCCCAAATAAGTTGTGTAAGCGAAATCGTCGCTTCTTTACGTGTTAGATCGGTGGTTGGATCATTCTGTTGAGCGGGGTTAATCCTTTCATAGCCAATACCAGCATCTAGATCGATACTCGGCCAATAGTCTCCTTTTGTTGCATCGTTGTCTTTACGTAGACTGATGTATTCGTTAAACACACTTTTTATTTGTGGATTGGTTGCAAGAGTATACGCAACTGCCTGCTCTAATGTTTGGCTATTTGCGAAAAAACTCGACACAATCAAGCAACTAATTAGATTGAGATTGGTCCATTTCAAGGTCATTCTCCTCTTTCTTTTCTCGCTAAAAATGCAGTCGATCAACCTAAAGTGTGTGATCGCCCTAGTATCAAAATGCGACTTTATTATCAGCAAGCTTAGTTTATAGAGTGAGAAAAACGAGAAATTTATCAAATTTTTTAAAATTAAATTCCCTTATAAATTGACATCTTGGAGTTTGATGGGTTTGAGGTGGTGTTATTGAGTTGAATGTTACTAGTGTGGCGACTAGTTTTATAAGATGCAAAAGGTGCGATGTTTATTCAGATATAAGACATATTTGAGCACACTCTTAGTGACGGAAGGGATCAACTCATGAAATCCACGACTCTTAATTATATAGCAGCGGCAAGTGGTCTGATTGTATTAGATGGGCTAGGTCAGTTGAAGCAATTAGAACCTGGAGAAAAACCACTACCCGGCGAGCTAGTTGTTTCAATTGATAATGGAGAACCTGATGATGTCAATATTGAAGCTCAGCTGATTGGAGACAATGCGCTGCCTCAGAATATCAATATCGATGATGAAATAGCACAAGTTTTAGCTCAAATTGAACAAGGAGAAGACCCCACTCAGAATGAAGATTTCGCGACAGCGGCTGGTGGCGAAATAGGGTCAAGTCCGACTGGTTCTGGCGATATAGAACGAACAGGTGCTGAGACCCTTGCGTTCACTAATTTTGAAACGTCTGGTCTTGAGGCTCAAGGCTTAACTGAATTACAAAGCTTAGCTTTAGGTGAACTTCTGGTTGAAGCATTTGCGATAATTTCAGGCGATGAAAATGTTGAAGTCGATGAAACGGATGCCCCAATAGAGACCGGGGGAGCTGTGGATGTAGATATTGAGGAAGTTTCATTTTTACCAATAGAAAATCAGCCAGGTGATAATAACTATGGTTTATTTTCTATTGATGAAGAGGGGAATTGGACATTTGTTGCTAATGAAGCGTTCGATGAACTTAATGTTGGTGATAGTTACGTTGATACCATTACCGTCTCAACGACAGATGACACTGAGACCACGATTACCGTCACAATCAATGGTACTGATGATGTACCAGAGTTGGTCGCAGATACAGGCAGCGTCACTGAAGATGTAGATGTTGTCGAGGGTAACTTGTCAGCGAGTGGTACTTTGGAACCTGGGACTGGCGGAGACGGCGGAGAAGATAAGTTTGTTGCTGCTGATATTGTTGGTCTCTACGGCAGTCTTTCTGTTGATGAAGATGGTAACTGGGAGTATTTCGCCAATAATAGACAGGTTGCGATTCAAGAGTTAGATCAGGGCGAATCAATAGATGATGTCTTTACTGTACTAAATGCTGATGGAGTAACGGAAACAACCGTCACCATCACCATTAACGGCGCAGAAGATCCGTCTGACATCACCGTGGGCGAAGGCGACAGCGATGAAGGCAGCGTCACCGAAGACGTG
>NZ_SYUT01000052.1:0-5735 GCF_005146325.1 Vibrio genomosp. F6
AGTTCGAAACTCAATCATAGACAACAAAACGCACTTGGCTAAGAAGCGAAATGAGTTTAAATTGGAGCCATTCGATTAGCCAAAATGACAAAGAATTCGAGCGACAAACCTGACAACAAAGTGCGCTGAAGCCACAATTCTTCAATGAAGTTCCCACCCAAAAGAAGCCGCGCAAAATGAACTTGAGCCAGCAAACTTACTAATGAGGAGACTTGCGTGACGTTGCTGCTAATCAACCGACACACTTTCTACGTGCGATGATCATTTTGATGGCAACTTACACGAAACGAACAGGTGTGTAGTTTGAGCGCAGAACAAAGATAAACGGATAATTTAACCCTTTGAATCTTATGCAATATAACGAGGCTGTAGAATTTCTCCTCGCCCGTCTCAATTCTGATCCTACCGCCATTTCATCATGATATGAGCTTGAACGCACTAACTCCTTGTGATCTAATCTAAATTATTCGCCACGAGACACGGTTATGCCCAACTTCAAAACCGATTACTCGAACCAAAACATGTTCGTCCCTATCATCATCGATGAACAACTCATCCCCGGAACTATCGAGTATGCGATTTCTCACATTGTCGATAACCACCTCGACCTCTCGCCCTTTGATGCGCACTACCACAACGACAAAAACGGGGCGGCTGCTTACCCACCTTCCATCATGCTTAAGGTTATTTTTTACGCCTATTCCCTCGGCATGTTATCTAGCCGTCGCATAGAAAGGGCTTGCGTCAACAACGTCACCTTCATGTGCTTATCGGGCGACGAGCGACCACACTTCACCACTATCGCGGCTTTCATCGCACAAATGAAGGACACCATCGAACCACTGTTCACTCAGGTTCTCATGATATGCGATGAACAAGGCCTAATTGGCCGTAACATGTTTGCTATTGATGGCTGTAAAATTTCATCCAATGCCAGTAAAGAATGGAGTGGCACACACGAAGAGCTTCTCCGTAAAAAAGAAAAACTACAGCGGGCGAGCCAGCGAATTATCGAGCGTCATCAAAGCCAAGATTCGATCCCAAATGAAGTTATCGAACAAGACTTAAGACAAAAACAAAAGCTTGATAGCAGCGCCGATAAAATAGGTGCATTTCTGGCGAGCACTAAAGACAAATTGGGCAGCAGTAAAAAACCTGTAAAAAGCAACATCACGGACAATGACAGCGCTAAAATGACCACCTCAAAAGGCACTATTCAAGGTTATAACGGCATCGCCATCACGGATGACAAGCACCAAATTATTTTACACAGCCAAGTGTGGGGAAGTGTTGGTGAGCAGCAAACATTAAAGCCTGCAGTGCTCGCTTTGAAAGAACAATTAGAGAAACTACCCAACAGCTCAGAGCGCACCACCAAGTTCACCGCAGACAGTGGGTTTCACAGTAAAACCAACCTCAAGTTCCTGTCTGAGACCCCTTATGATTGTTACATAGCAGACACTGGATTTCGCAGCCGTAATCCGCTGTTTCAAAACAGTGAAACCTATCAGACCGAGCAAGCGAAAAAACGAAAGAAACGCTCAAAAACAGGCAAAACCTGTTACTCCATTTCGATGTTCGAGTTCAACCAAGACGAAATGACTTGCCGATGCCCTGCAGGAAATATGATGCGACTGAGCAGTAAAATCGCCGTCATCCGTGGGGAGCGTGGTGCTCAGTTTTGTGGATACCTAAACGACTGCAGACAATGCGTTCATCAACCGCTGTGCATGAGAAAACCGCCTGGCAAGCAAGTTGGTCGACAAGTCTTCTTTATCTACAAAAACACCAAAGACTTTGACCACATGCAGGCCATGAAAGACAAGATTGATAGCCCAGAAGGAAGGCGGCAATACAGTAAACGGCTTGGATGTGTTGAGCCTGTTTTTGGTAACATCACAGTCAACAAACAGATGAATCGATTTACGCTAAGAGGACAAGAGAAAGTGAACGCCCAATGGGCGATGTTCAGCATGCTTCACAACATGGAAAAGCTACGAAATTGCATTATCTAGAGGGTAAAACCTCTAAAATCATCGAAAAACTCCGATTAACTCTCATCCTGTCGCTCTATCTTTCCTTATTATGGTAAAGGTCACTATCATCACGTAGCATTTAGGCTGTTATCGGTCGGATAAATGACGATAAAAGCAGGGGAAATCGGCGAAAAATCGAGAAATCCTACAGCCTCAACGCCCAATTAAGGTGTGAGCCACGCTGCCACTACACTCAATTTGGACGCCTTAAACACTGAACTTAACCCAAACCCAAAATGCCAAGCGTGGAGAATCACTCTTAAATTGTTTGTTAGAACACCGATTTACACATCACTTTCAGTTAATGTTTGGCGACAATTACGAACGGTTAAAATACGAACTTCGAGCCCTAAACTGTAAATAATACGATAGTGTCCAAATAGAATTTCACGATAATACGTATGTGGCATTTCCGGAACCATTCGCCCCATTTCAGGCATAGTTCCAAGTAAATCTGTTTTATCGAAAATTTCGTTAACCCAGCTTTTCGCCGCAACTGGATTGTCTAAGGCATTGAACTCAGCTGCATCACCAAGCTTTTCAAGAGCCAATGGAGACCAAACTACTTTCATTGTTTAATACGTCCTAATACCTGAGCGCGGGCATCTTCATTAGATACACCTAAACCAGAAGCTAACTGTGCCTCTGCTGTTCGCATTTCTTCAAGTAGCTCGATTTTTTCCTGCATTGCTTCATATTCAGCAACATCAAGAACAACCGCGACACCTTTGCCACGTTGAGTAATAACGAGTGGTCGGCGAGTCTCATTGATTTGTTTAATGAATGAGGTGACTCCTGCACGAAACTCAGAAAGAGGCTGAATGTCTTGGTCGAAATGAATACGGCTCATATTGAACTCCAAAAGGTACAAAATAACGTACAAATAATAGTTCAATTGGAAGTTTTGAGCAAGAAGTCAATTAGGTGTACTAACGCCCAATTAAGCTGCAGACCAACGCAAACCTGAACTCAAAGCAAAGCACCGATTACACCTAAACTATTTGGAACTGAAAATGCCGCGCGTTGGCTGTCAGCTTGAATTGCTTGTTAGGATTAATTTTTAATTATCCAGACCCTACTTAGCTCTCATATCCAAAATCGGCATATTTTCACCACCCAACATTGTTGCTGGTAACTTTCCGTCCCAATTTTGAGCTTCGGTCAGTTTAATAATAAGTGGATTGTCCCCAAGAGCTTTTGCTTTTGCATTAATGGCTTCTGCTTCTGCCAAACCTTTTAACTTAATAGCTTTTGCTTCAGCTATAGCGATAAGCTCAATACCATCAGCTTTGGCTTTTGCCGTATTCACGGCCCTTTGAGCTTCTAAATTTTGCCTAGCAAGTTTATGTTTCTCTGCAGCTGCTAAGTTTTTTTCAGTCTGCTTCGTTTCGATTGAGGTAAGGTATTTTTTTGGTAAGGCTATATTTTCAATCTGTATATTATCTACGCTAACAGGAAAAGCGGCCATTTCTTCAATTAAATTTGATTCAATAGCCTGAATAGCACTAGCTCTATCTTGAATCAGTTGCTCTGCATCATACTGTGGAATAACATCCTTGGTTGCAGACCTAAACCTAGGGTCAAGAATGCGAGCTTCAAACTGCGGTAAGCCACCATACTGTCGAAAGAGATCTAACGCTGCAGATTTATCCACTGTCCAGTTAACTGATACGACGACAGTGACTGGCATCTGTTCCTTTGTACTTGAGGCCATTTTCTCTTCATTCTTTCGTGTCCGAACTTCAATTTCTTCAACGCTGTCGATCAACGGGACTTTGAAGTGTAAACCAGGGCTTACCTGTGTTTTAGCTTCGCTAAAGCGCTTAACAATACCAATATGTCCTTCATTGACAGTGTAAACTGAACTAAAGAGGGCAAAAGCAACGGCAGCCCCGACACCTACCTTTTTAATAGGAAAGTTAAATTTCTTCATTTCTATAGCTTGTTTCATATTTTTTACCAACCAACTTATTATATGTGTAAATAATCAACGTTAATCCTAACGCCGCATTAAGGGGTGAACAACGCCTCCACCCGACCTAAAGTATTGTACCGTAAACACTAAATTTGAAGTAGAACCAAAAATGCCAAGCGTTGAGAATCCCTCTTAAATGCTTTGTTAAATGACATGCTTACACCTAAACTATCAGCAGTTGACCGTTAAAGGGCTTAGGTAAAACGGAACTAAACTCGTTAAATTGTAACTCATTATTTTCTTTAATAAATTGAGAAACCATATCGATTTCAGGAAAGAGTTTTGCCTTTGAAATACCAATAGACTTCAACTGAGCTAAAATTTCTTTTTTAACACTTCGCTTAATTATATAACGCTTTTCGCTAGGGAAATATTTCCACTCATCTTCAATCACTGCATGTGCATGTTTGTTTGCATTTATACCAAATAAGAAAAAAGCACCGTCTTGTCGTATCACTCTTTGGTTGTCCATTTTAGGTTTAACACAAACAACACTCTCAATATCAACTGGGTTGATACACTCTGAAAAATATGGTTTTTCTTGACGAATACAATGAATTAATTTGGAAGCGTGTATATTATTAGATGTATGAAACCTCTTATAACTTCCTCGATGTGAAGCCTGAATCTCAAAATTGGAATCAGCCCAAGCCACATTAGCCAAAACTGAAACCGTATCGCTATCATAATATTTTATCTTAGACTTAGGCACTTTAAAAAAAAGTAACTCGCCGTCTTTTTTATCTTCACTCATACAAGCAAAAAACATTGCGACCAGAGGGTTTTCTGTAATGTCGAGTAGGCGAGTAGGTAAATTATAATGTTGCATTTTTACTAGCTTTTCAAAGCTAGAATTCATATTACTAAAATCATTTGGACATCGCATAATGATTTCTCGAACAATCTTATGCTCATTAGTATACCATTCAGGATTTCTATAAATTGACGGGACAACATCGTAATCTTTATCTGCATGCCCTCGATAAAAAATTGCAAATTTTTCATCATGAAGTTCCGATAACACCTTCATCAATGTTCTTACACTGCCAATATGTGTTTCTGTTTTTTCCATATACACTCCAAACTTCAATGTCATTTAACGCCGCATTAAGTGGTGAGCAACGCAGACCACTGAACTAAAAGTATGATGCCGTAAACACCAAAGTTAAAGCAAACCAAAAATGCCGAGCGTTGGGAATCCGCCTTAAATGCTTTGTTATGCCTGTCTTAAAACGCGCTCAATAAAAGCTGATTTTTTTCGACGATACTCTTCGTGAGTCCAACCTGTACAAGATATTTTGAGTTCATTGTATTGTTGAACCAACTCAGGGCTTTCACGGAGCTTGTCCCTAAACTTCACAAAGAAGTCAAATTCTGAGCCATTCGCTACAACTTGAAAAGCGACATCTTCACCTGAGCTATTTTCTAACATGCAAAGCTCTGGAGTTCTTAACGTATTGGATTTTTCGTTGAAACCTAAAGTAGAAAGTAACTTCACTGCTTTTTCTAGCTCGTTACCGTTAACACCAACAAGTATGTCTAGGTCTCCCTTAGATACAGCATTAGGGATAGAAGATGCCCCAATATGCTCAATTGTTGCGCCTGGAAGTAAAGCGGCTATCTGAAGTTCATAGTTACGATAGAGATTTGCACAAGAGACCTGATACTCATCTGCTTTGTAAAATTGCATATTTTCTCCCAAAAGGCATAGACATAATGACCCC
>NZ_SYUT01000053.1:0-9606 GCF_005146325.1 Vibrio genomosp. F6
ATCCGTCAGCGCCCCTATTCAAACAAATGGCTCGTTCATGAATAATTCAGGACAATAATCGAAAATAAAAAAATTGTTACCCTACCCCCCTTTTTTTTAATTTTCCGCATCAGTAATAATCGCTTCATCAGCAATGATGCTGACCTAAATAAGGAATCTTAATATGAGTGGATTTAAAGACGGCTATGAGCCAACTAAAGAAGATTTAGATAATCATTCTCAGCAACTAGACCCAGAGCATGATGCTTATTGGCAATCTCGTGGCGAAGATGAGCGTCCTGAAGATTGGGAGAACCGATAATGACTAAAGTACCTAATTTACCAAGCAAAACAGGCAACCCCTCAGGAAAAGGTCGAGGCAATTGCCCTCCCAAAAAATAGATATTAAAACCAGTTATTTTCAGTGGCTTTTCTTTTGATGTGCTTAAAATATATTTTATAGCGCTCCTCTGAGAAAAGCCGCTCCAGAGCCTCATCACTTAACGCTGGTTCGGCTTTGAGTTTCGAGTACAGCCGAGCTAATATTTGCGAAATATACCCGCAAGTAGCTAAATCCATGAGGTCACCATTAGTTATACTCTCTATAAATAGCTCGAGTTTTTCAATGCTGACCCCTGTTTTTTGTTTTCGCCACTCTTTCAATGCACTTCGTTTTGCTTCTAGTAATCTTGCTTTATGATCTCGTTCGCTTGCCTCTGTATTTACTGAATGATTAAGATCTAAAGGCTGAAGTGTTACAGAGATATGCTGACAAAATTCTCGTTCAGTTTTTATATTCGCAATTTTTTTAATATAACTTAAAAAGCCATTAAAGAAATTACCATTGTCACTTAACTTCATTATCTCAAAAAAGAGACCATCATTAGGCCAAGTATCGCTCTCTTCACCAGGTAATCCATGTTCTACATAACTTTGATTAAAGTAATAAAGAATTTCTGTATCCATACAAGCAAGTAACGAAAAATAAAAGTCCAGGTACACATTCAAAATCACTTCTGATGTTTGTGTCGATATTTCGTTTGCTTTTACTAGCGATAAAACACTTTCTAAAAATAAATCTTGTTCATTTTTAGAAAGCTGGATTTGGGGGAAAATTGTACCAAAATAAGCGTTCCCTACCTCTTTTTCACTGAGTTTTAATTCAATACTCCGACGCCTCTTTTGAAGCGCTACTCTTTCACATTGCACTCGCTCCATTAAAAAATTCGGTGCAACAGACCAAGTATTATCATCTAGACCGTAAATTAAAGCTTCCCAGTCAGGAGTTGAGTCAATGTTTTCGATACCGTTTGGATAATTCTGAGAGCACTGTTCTACAAATTGTTCTAAGTAAGGACATATTTCAAACATCGAGCTATAGAATGCTTTAGCTGACTTTAAACCAATACCTTTATTAGAATACAGATTAGTTAAACTTGTATTAGATATAGGCAAGGGCTTATCTAACTGTCGGAAGGTTGATTTCAAAAGAGAGGGCGGAGTTATACTAGGGTTGATCAGTTGCAATACAGATAATATATTAGGTAAGAACAACATTCCTTTTTTTGGGAAAGCTGTTGTAACTTTCTTATCTTTAGCCAATTCAGCCCAAAATTCTTCTCTGCTCATGCAATCTACTCCTTCAAGATCACTTTTTTATTCACGTCAACGTTACCAGTAAGCATATCAATCATCTTAAATTTATAACCGATAAATTACACACATGTAACTGTAATACTGGTACTCATAATTTGATTAGGTATAAAAACAACCCCCACTGTCCCCATAAAAAACCCCGCTCATTGGCGGGGTTCTCCGTCACTAGTTTTGTACTTTATCAGAGATAAACTGCACAATTTCATCGTACACATCTGCGGGTAATCGGCTTAATTCAATCTTAAGGCCACGCTTATCACTACTACGCGAGATTTTTGCATATTGGTTCTTATCATCAAACTGAGCTAGAGCTTCGGTTTCCCAAGTGACTTTCGTGTCCCCTTTTGAAAGCTTAGCTTCGATTGTATCTAACACTTGCTTTTGCTTGTCTTCAACATTCACAGCATCATCAAGGTTTAGCTTGAGAGAGCTAATAAAACGCGCTGTAGTTACGCCCTCTTTCGTCAGTTGTTTCTCTGCTTTCGAAAGCTTAGCGTAATAACCGTTCGGAATGCCTTCACAATCGGGGAAGACTTCAATCAAACGCTGGTCAATAGCTGCAGCGGCAAAGCGCTTACGACAAGTTTCACGGCCAATATTCAAATGTGTGGCCAGTTCATCAAGCTTAGTGAAGCCTAACTCTTGCATGATGTTTTGGTAATCAGAACCCAGCTCTCGATAAGACAAGCGCTTGACCGATTGAGTGGTTTGAATAAAAGCAACGAGATCAGATTGTTCAACGTCTCCTTCAATCACCCAGAGCGGCAGGTCTTTCTTCACGTGCACACATGTAAAACGACGACGAGAGCTATCAAGTAATTGATAAGTGCCCTGCTCGTCTTTGGTCGCGACACCTTCAGTATGTACACCCTCTTCTTGAATACTGAGCAAAATATCGCGAACAGAGTCTAAAGTCAGAGATTCTTGTCGACGTGGGTTCAAAGGATGAATCGCAGTTCTAGATACCAATTGATCCGCTTTAACCACCACTCGTTCTGCGGTTGCCGTTTTACCGCTAGCAAAAGTGAACACTTTTTTAGGGCTCTCGGCTTTAGTTCGCTTGCTTAACTGGTTGCCTTGGTTAAAACCGGTTCGCTTGTCTTGTGGTCGTTGCATGTTATAGCCCCTTCGTTGCTAGCTGCTTAATTTCAGTGATGAATTGGTGATATACCGCATTCACTGATGTCATGGCTAAATCAAATTGTTTACCGCTGCAGATTTGCTCTGATTTTCGAATATCAAGTACGGTTCGATTGCTTTCTGCTGCCGCAACAAACGCTTCAGAATGACGAATCGCTGTAGAGAGTAAATGCCCTTGCGCTGCGCGCAATAATTTATCGAAGACTTTCACTTCGTGAGCACTCTTCTCATCAAAGTTAACAGGCAGCAACTTAGCCCACTTAAGGTTCTGACCTTGTGATGGTAAAGCGCGGAATGTTCCAGGCATAGTCGCCATATAATTACTGGTAGAGGCGAAGTCAAATTCGCGTGGCGTAACAGGGATCAGCACCGCATCAGCCGCTTCATTCACCGCCCATAGAATTGGAGAATTTTGTGGTGGAGTGTCGATAAAAATTAGGTCGTACTCTTGCTTGAGTACTGGCAGGATTTTCTCACGCAAGACACTCACCAATGCTTCCTGTCCCGCTTCATCTTGCCCCCAGTAACAATCGACAAAACGTTCATCAGAAGGGAAAGCAGGGATCACATCTAGATTAGGTAAATGGGTTTTAAATGGTATGGCTTTAACCAACTCGTCAAAACTGTAGTCATTTAGGTACTGTGAAAAGTCCCCTTCTGGCTCTTGCTCTGCTAATGCGATATCAACCGCTGTCATGTACACCGAGTCGTCATCAGCTTGGTGGATAAGGTTTTGGCCAGTTGAACCTTGCGGATCTAAATCTATAACGAGGCAACGCGCATTAAGGTTCAGATCAAGTGCCGCAGCCGTTGCTAAGGTCACGGTAGTGGTTGATTTACCCGTTCCCCCTTTGTGATTTTCAACGACAATCGTTGTCGGTTCAAAACGCTGGTTGTACTTAGGAAAGTCCATAAACGCCATCATGTTTGCAACATCAAAGCGGTTATATAGGTGAGTTCGACCTTGGATAATCGGCGAGCCGACAACACCCTGCTCTGTTGCTTCATCGATTCGAGAATTGAACGTAACACGAGATAAACCGAACAACTCTTGAAGCTCTTTTTTCTTCAATGAGTGGTTATAGATAAGCCTATCAACGCTACCTTCAATTTCGGTATCTGTTACTTTTATCTGCATACGCTCTTTGATAACAGCTTTCAGATCGGACTGCTCTTGCTGCATGCGTTCACAGACTTGCTCTAATGAATCAATAATGGTGGTCATGGGTATCCTTAGTGCTTTAATCGCTTGCAAACACTATAAAGCACTAAAGATCAAAATTAAACCATTAAAGACAACAAAGTTATTAAAATGGTTTAAAGCGTCAGGCAGGAGAATAAATCTCTGATGTTGTTTGGGGACAATGGGGGTTGTTTTTAAAAACTACCATATCAAATCAACCTAAATCGGTTCGTTTTTCATTTAAGCCAATCGCTCATCTATAAGCGATCTAACACTGCCCTATTCCATACCATTCGCCACCATCACTGCAGACACTATTTCTACCGACGAAATGAGCCTCTAAATTAAGAGGCTTATTCTCATTTTTGTAAAAACTGATTAAGTTAATCGCCCCAGCCCCCAAGTCAGGCCAGCCTCGAACTCGATCAAATTCAACATAGCTGTATGCCGCATGGCGCTTAATATAAATATCTATCAATAAGTCGCCTTTCAGTATGTATACAACCTCATTCGAGCAATTTGAAAATGTGGCAGACTCCGTAACAGCAATGCACCAATCAGTATTATTAGAGAATGCTGTCGTCACATTTTTAAAGTGGACATACATAGGTCTATTCCTAAATGTCGCTTCGGAACGAGCCATATTGTAGATCTGAGATATCTCATTTTTCGCCTGATGAATTGCAAAGCGTTCAACCAAGTGACTAAAACTTGGTGCCGCTATCGTCAATAGGACGCTTAACACAACCACGGTAATGATGAGCTCTAATAACGTAAATCCCTTTTTCATCGTGCCTCTAAAATTTGTCAATACTCAGCCTCATCATTAACAACGTATCCCCATTAAATAAGCCTAAATCGATTCGTTTTCCACTCTAAACCGTCTATCAACCCTTGATCATATAAACCGCCCCAGTTATAGAAAAAAGGCGCAAAGCCTTGGCCGCCAGTAACATGATTTAGTGCAATAGCGACCATTATCACTCCTGCAGAGATAGCATACTCGACCGGGTCTCCCGTTCTAAACCTTCCACCAAACAGATGAAAACGCCTATCACTGTAAGGGGAAAATGGCACACCGGATACGGTCATCGCATCAGTTAGAATATGGCTCACGCCTCCCCAGGAAAACGCAACGAATATCCCGTGGTAATCCCAAATAAATGTAAAGGCTATCGCAGCGATGATCCAATGAGTAAACACATGCGTAGGGCCACGGTGTTTGATATGTTTACCCGACAACTTATAAACATATTCCATCCAGTCAGGTGCGGTAGCGCCCGCAACACAAGCAGCCACATGAGGCGGTGATATCACAGCACAAATTGCGCCAGCGATCAGGGTATGGTTTAACCATTTCATGGTGAAGAATCTGATGGTATGGGCTTAGGAAAGTAAGCCACTTTTTTCAAATAACGATTCATATTTTCACTTTGACTCTCTTCACACATAGCCACCAATGCAAGGCGTTGCTCGACCAATGTCGCTTCATGAGTTAATACATCACGGTGAGTCATCGCGACCTTCTCTAGCAACGCAATTTGTTCATCAACATTAGCTATCCCTTTTTTTACACGAGCTTGTGAACGGGCTTCTAAAGCCAAATACATTCCCATCGTTCGATAGGCATAGTTTCGATTAGCCAATGCTTTCGTGAAGGCTGCAACAGAAGTTGCGGTGGCAGTCCTGCGCTGATATTCCCATTGACGCTCTCGTGATTGTTCTGTAGTTGAGTAGAGCGGCATCTTGCCAACTATCCCAATATAGTGCTCTGAGATCTCTGGCCAATCATTGGTGTTGTATTCATCCATATTCGCTTTCATACCAGCAACAATATCGATGTCTATTTTGAATTTGCTTTTTTCTGGATAGCAATGCAGTACTGATTCAAAAATGATATCTGGGTTAATTTTTGGCGCAGGAAGTAGGGCAGGGACTGGCGTATTAAAATGCGGCGCATCACCGTGTAACGTAGGCAACTCAAATGGTTTTGATTCTGGTGGTAAAATCTCAGGTTCACTCCAAGGCGAGCTGATCCCCCAATCATTCGCGCTCACCATTGAAGTGGTTCCTAATAACAGCAAAGCAAAGGTTATTTTCATTATATTTATCAGCTAATCAGCACGAGCAGATCGTCTGCCAGTACCAAGCATTTGTAATCCTCCTACAACAGCACCGGCTTCCCATGCGCCAGAAACAATACAAAGCGCAACAATAAACCACATCAACGCTTTGGTCGTGTCATAACTCGCATCAGTCAATAAATTGGTTCTTTGCGGATCTCTACGTTCAATGACAGGTCTAATAGAGGGAGGAAGTCGACCTTCTTCACTGCTTGTCATAATCCAAATTTTAGTTGATAGCAAACAGGCCCGAGCGACTTGTGCCTTTCGCCCTGTTAACTTATGTGCATCATCCACAAATAATAATGCGCCAGTATCTAAAAGATAATCGGATAGGGCATCAGCTTTTAATTGAAGGTTTAGCTTTCGCCACTCAGTTTGAATTTCACCATCTTCTGATTGTTCTCGCTGAGCTTCATACCACTTTCCAACCGCTTCGTTTTCAACCCAACTTGTCATTGGTAGCAACGTTTCAAGGTGCACAGGTTTATGTTTGTTTCCCCAAATACCATCTTGTTTTTCCATGAGACGTGAAATCCACCGGCTTTTCCCTGAATCATGTGCGCCAGTAATTAGCTGACATTGAGTTCGCTTAAAGGTTGTCGTTTTACGCTCTTTTGATGGAGCGAAGCGACGTGGCGAATCAATAATTAACGGAGTGATATAAGGACTTCCATTTTTCCTAACTCGCTTATGATCAGTTCGAAGCTTTAAAAATCGCATGAGATCCTCGTAGACAATGTATCTCTAGCTTAGAAGCATCTTAGGAAAAATCTGTTACACCGTAGCATATTGCGAGTAACGAAAAGCTTCTGTGTAACTGTGTTTTTTGATAATAGGTGGAAGAGTAGATCAAGGTTCAAAAAAACGTCCGAGCCTCCGGTGAGTTTTTATAGATGCAAAAAAATTTTCCGCCGGAGGTAAGGGGTAAATGTTTTGATTGATGACCTATAACGAAATGAGCGATGGTAGGTACGAATAAAACCGTCATTTATTTCGTACTTTCTTCAGGCAAAAAAGGTCTTATGACGGGCTGGGTAATGTCACACTAAAACGTGAACATCTACCTAAAATTCATCCCATCGATAAGACCTAATTATGTTGTAGCTTTTCAATTCTGTTTTTTTATCAAGCGCGTAGTTAGTCAGTGTATTAGTTAGGGCTGGGCATAACTGATGGCTCGCCACACCATTTGTTGGTTGGGACGTAAACCCCTTCCATTTATTCATTTGATTATTCGGTTAAATCACTCTCCATGATTTATTGCATCCTCATGCTCTACCGTTTTAAAAATGAATCATTACCGATAACTTGTTTATCTCTACTTATGCAGAACGTCTCCGTCAAGGACGAAAAGAGAATTGTCATTCATAGTTTTTTAGAAAGCTATTCGCTTAATAACCACCCAATTATTTATTGTCGTTGGCGTAAGTGATCCGCATCGACTTAGGTATGAATCCTAATAAGTGAGTATCACAACTAGAAACAGCTTATCTCGCTAATGATTTATCTAGACACTCTTTTTTAGGAGTAACATGATGAAATTTGGAGTATGAATTAAAAGGGGATTAATGTGATCTTTGCTAGCTATGGCAATCATTAGTTACATGGTGATCAATAAACAGATGTTCTATGTGTCGTAAAAATGACCCTTCTTTTCATATTGTTATTTATTAAAGAATCAAAATTAAATATTTGATTTTGTGGGTAAGTGTGTAAAAACTTGTTTTTTCCACTTATCCACATTCTCTATAACAATCTATATTTTCTATACGATCTATAATCTATATAAGATCTATAGAGTCCTAATTTATCTTTTAAATCATGAAGATAAACCATTTCAGGTCACATTATATTAGTGTTATTGATCTTATTCTTAGTCTCATTGATCTTTTAATTAGTCTGAAGGTTACAATAAATTAGTCTTATTGATCTAATTCTTAGTGTGAAGGTCACATTCTTTTAGTGTCGTGACTATTTTTATCCAATAACACATGATATTGACGAGAAAGCGTTACTACTTTGATGAAGGTTACTCGTTTTTAGTGTTATACCACAAAATTAGCTATTGAGGTCACAGGTATTTAGTCTTATTATTATCAGACACTAAAAATCTGTAACCTGAAGCTAATTACTATGACTGATCATCGCCAATTGATAACAACTGAAAATTATCGTGAACTGCCTCATGACTTTTTTAAGAAAAGCCATGCTTTAGTTTTTAGTCAATTGGGGTTAACAGCTCGTGAGCATGACACTTTTGCGCTGTTCCTTTCTCGGTTACATGAAGATCACTGGGTGGCATACCAAGAGGGACGTCACGTCTATGCTCCAGAATATACCTTTCAATCTGAAGTGCTAAAGGAATGGTTTGGTCTCTCAGCAAAGCAGCTTTATCCAACGTTAAAACCGATGGCTGAAAGGTTATCGTCTCGTAAGGTTGGTCTAATTAATGAAAGTGAGCAAGAGTTTGATTTTATGCCACTCTTTAGCCGAGTTGCTTATAAAAAAGGATCATTAATCATGGTTCCTAATGCTGAGTTAATGGATGCCTACCTTGCTCAGTCTGCGGGTCATGCTCAAATTAATCATTTATCATTTCGAAGCCTAAAGTCAGAACACTCAAAACGTCTCTACAGCATTTTATCTCGTTTTAAGAAATCAGGTATGAAGCTCCACGAACAGTCTATTGAGCAGCTTCATGGGTTATTTGGTCTGTTAGATGAGAAAGGAAAACTCACTAAATCAAGTTACTCAAATAATAAGGTGTTTCTAGAGCGCTGCATTCGTAAGCCAATAGAGGAACTCTCGTCGAGTGAAGAAGTAAAAAAAGAATTAGCGTTCCTCGTTGATGCTGATTCAGGATCTTATGGGTATAAAGCTCGCTATAGAGGGAAGACCATTGTAGCTCTTGAATTCTTATTTCAATGGAAACAAAAAAGTGACAATAAAGCAGAAGCGCTTGAGCGCTCTAAATTAGCGGATGAGCAAGTTCCAGATAACCCAATGTTACTGTTGGCAAAAGAAGCGTTTAATATCGTTCTATCATATCCAGTAAATGGCACGCTGAATGATCACCATAAATTAGCTATCGAAAGTGTAAAGATGGGGATCATCGCAATGCCTGCAGATATGCAGTTTGATACAAGTTTCTACCATCGCTTAGAAATGATGAAATAATAAGCTTCAAGTAACACATTTTTAGTGTTTCACTCATAAGACTAAAAATGTGTTACCTTCAGTGATGAAGATCTCAAGTCCACATATTTATCACCTTTGTTATGATGTCTAAGGTAATTAACCAAGGAAGATGCATGACAACCTACGCCTATTTGCGCGTTTCGACTGACGCACAAGATACCCAAAATCAAAAGCATGGAATATTAGAATACGCCAATCAGATGGGCATCAGCGATATCCAATTCATAGAAGATACTGTCTCTGGCACTAAAAAATGGCGACAACGTAAACTCGGTCAGTTGCTACATGACATGGGGGTAGGGGATACGTAAGCGTGTCATGAAC
>NZ_SYUT01000054.1:0-46515 GCF_005146325.1 Vibrio genomosp. F6
CTTCTTATCTTCTTATCTTAGAAAATCAGAAAGGCTTACGACAAAAAAACAATCTCAAAATAAAGTAGCGGCCATAAAAAAACCGCTCACTACTCACTTTATCAGTGAATCGTAAACGGTTTTAATTCAGCTAACGCTCAAACGGTTTCTAAGGGCGATAAACTTTTACATTGCTAAAACCTTGCTCTTGCAGGTAAAGCGCCTGTAAGCGGCTCATTACGCCACGGTCACAGTACAATAGGTATGTCTTAGACTGATCCAAATCACCAAATTGAGTCGCAAGCTTAAAGAAAGGTAAATGTTTCACTTCAACGCTATCCAGTTCAAGTGGGCTAGCCTCTTCTTCTTCAGCACTACGAATATCAAGTACTACCGCATTGTCTTCAACCGCAGTCACTTGTTCAACTTCTGGCGCTTGTTCTTTACTCTCTTTCTCAATATCACGAATATCCATGATACGAGCATTCTCAATCACACCATCTAAGATAGAGAAATCAAAGTTCGCTTCTTCAGCTTCTAGCTTCGACTTTTCAGCTTTAATGGTCGGCTTCTTAGAGATAACACCACAATACTCTGGCATTACTTTGGCAAAATCTTCCGTGCCAATTTTTCGAGATAGATCGATAATGTCTTCTTTATCCCAGTTAATCAGTGGGCGCAAAATAAGAGTATCGGTCACGTTATCGATATGGCGTAAGTTAGTTAACGTTTGGCTTGAAACTTGGCCTAACGCTTCACCAGTCACTAAGGCTTGAATACCAAAACGTTCTGCCACCATGCCACCAGCACGCATGAACATACGTTTTAGAACGACACCCATTTGGCCGTCATCGACGTTTTCTAAAATTTCAGCCACGACAGGTTCAAAATCCACCGCAATAAACTTCACTTTTGCAGAAGATCCGTACTTATTCCAAAGATAGTGAGCAACTTGCTTAACACCAATCTCATGAGCAGGACCGCCTAAGTTAAAGAAGCAGAAATGCGTTTTAGAACCGCGCTTGATGTGTAAGTAACTTGATACACCAGAATCGAAGCCACCAGAGATCAAGCTTAGTACATCCTCTTGAGTGCCTAGAGGGAAACCGCCTAATCCTTTGTGACGTTCAATCACTTGGTTTAATTTATCGTTTTCAACTTCAATGTTGATTGATACATCTGGCTTCTTCAGTTTAACCTTCGCACTTTCTACTGCTTGGTTTAAACCACCGCCAACATAACGCTCAAGTTCAATTGAAGTAAAATCATGCTGGCCGCGACGTTTAGCACGAACCACGAATGTTTTATCAACAATCTTGCTACCACTGCGCTCTAACACTTGCTCATAGATATTGTGCATATCAGTGAATTCAGTTTGAAGAACTTCAAGCGTATGGTGAATACCTGATGTATGAGTCAGGATTTCAAGCACTTGCTCGTAGTATTTATCACAGCTTGCGCTCACTTCAATATGATCGCGACGGTTGTATACCGCAACAGATTCAGTTCGGCGCTTAATGATAATGCGAAGGTTAGATTCTAAAATTTTGATGAAGCGCTTACGCACCGACTCACTTTTTACAAAAATTTCCGGATGGGGCTTAACAATAAATTTCATATTTTCTTCACAATAATTTTAGGGTTTGCAAGATGAGGTTGTCTCTCTGCGTGGGCATCAGATTGATTTATTCAACCTTGATTAGGTGCTAGCTTGTTTATATCCAAACTTTCGATTTTATATTCAAACTGTCGATAGGCAGAAACCTTCGAATGCACAGCCCCACTGAGGGCGCAAGATTATACATGAGATCTCAAACTAAAGGAAAGAGGGAGATGAATAACCACCACTGAGTTTAGTTTATCTCAGAAATAAAAAAGGCTCCTAAAGCTAACGAATCGCTAATTAGGAGCCTTTATTAATGAGTGCTAACTATATTAATAATAGTTAATTATAAGACAGGAACTTCATCACTAAAAATAGGTTCGCCTTGCATGATGCTGATTTCAACTCGTCGGTTAATTGAACGTTGAGCTTCTGTATCATTCGGCCCCAGAGGTGCGGTATCCGCCATGCCTCTCACTCGTAATCGCTGATGAGAAAATCCGCGAACTTTCTCCATCTCTTGAGCTACAGAAACCGCTCGCTGAGAAGAGAGATCCCAATTTGAACGATACAGTTCAGAATCGAGGCGTTGATCGTCTGTATGACCTGAAATTCTAACAATACCCGGAATGTCTTTAACCAACTCGGCAACTTGTCTTACCAACGGGCGGAACTTGGGCTGTAAGAACGCCGAACCGCTAGGGAATGCGCCTTTCTCTCGAATACGAATGACAATCTGCTGACCTAAGTTTTCAACTTCAATAGCCCCCTGATCAATCTCTCGCTCCAGCGCTTTCTTGATGTTCTCCATCAATGTTTCCATCTCTTCCGACATGGATTCCGCTTGCTGTTGCTGCTGTTCAGATTCCGTATTTTGGTTATCTTGGGTCGAGGTTTCAGGCGATTGTCCGCCGTTCAACTTACCTTGATCACGCTTATTACCACCCGCACGGTCCGATTCACCTTCATGAAACTCTAACGTTTGCTGGGTAATATCAATCGTCTGTTGCATGATCACATCAATAGGCGTTGGCTCAGGTCTGCCCGGACGAAACTCTTGAGCAATAATACTGGTCCCCTTCGGAATATCTTTTACTTCAAGCTTATTCTGAACACCAAAGGCAAACTTCATCGAACCAGCGATTTGCTTGAACTTCAATACATCCATTTCTGAAAAGGAAAGCAACAGAACGAAGAAGCACATCAGTAGTGACATTAAATCGGCAAACGTTCCCATCCATAACGCGAGACCTGGTGGTGGACATTTGCATTCATTTTCATCATCCATCTTAAGAGTCCTGTCTATTCACCATCAACACCAAGAAGTCGCTTACCTTCGTTGAGGTAGTTTTTCAGGTAGCTATCAATCACACGAGGGTTTTGCCCATCTTGAATCGCAAGTACACCATCCATAATTAAACGGCGGTTCAGTGTCTCTTGCTCTCGACGCAAGGCCAACTTATCGGCGATAGGGAAAAAGATCATATTGGATAATACCGCTCCATATAGTGTCGTTAGCAAAGCAACCGCCATCGCTGGACCGATGGATTTAGGGTCATCCATGTTTGAAAGCATTGCCACCAAACCAACTAAGGTACCGATCATCCCCATAGCTGGAGATACATCACCATAGGCCATGAATACTTTACCGCCTTGTTCATGACGTTCATTGGTTAAAGCGATATCTTTTTGCAAAGCGGCGCGCACCACATCAGCATCGTGACCGTCTACGAGAAGATCGATACCTTTTTGCATGAAGCTGTTCGTGATTTCCATTTCTTCAAGAGCAAGGAAGCCCCCTTTACGAGCTGCATCTGCCATTTCGACAACTTTAGCGATCAAATCTTCAGGTTCGTCTGACTTAAACATGAAAGCTTTACCTGCAATTTTGGCGGCTCCAAAGAACTGCCCCATGGTAAATTTCATTAATACAACAAACGTAGAGCCACCAACCACAATCAGAATCGAAGTGACATCAATAAACATGGATAGACTGCCACCAAGAATCATTGCCATGATTACAAAGGCGAAGCCACCTATTAGACCTATCAGCGTTGCTAAATCCACAAAGCACTCCTCATGCTATCTGTTTTGTGCCAACTATATGGAGAATAATATTGTTATCGGCAAGATCGTAAGATCTTTAAGTGAAACCTTGGAGTAAATCTCATACTTTTTCATTAAATTTGATCAATACTCATTCTTAGCTATTTGAGTCTACGTGGGTTTTGTTCATCACACGAGCTGATATGTTAAGTTTTATCTTCGACTCAAGCACGTATGAGCTCCATTTTTCTAACAATTTTACTTGGTTAAATTTGACCATCTTCACGCCCTAAGGTAACTTTCGTGCATCTTTTGCAATGCAGAATTATTATGGCGACTAAGAAACCTGAAAATATGACCTTCGAAGCAACGATCGAAGAGCTCGACGGCCTAGTTGATCAACTAGAAAATGGTGAACTGGCTTTAGATGATGCGCTAAAGAAATTCGAACGTGGCATCGCATTAGCCCGCGCCGGACAAAATAAATTAAGCGATGCTGAACAGCGTGTCAGTATTTTGCTACAAAATGACGACAATGCTGAATTAAGCGAATTTAATCCTCAGCAAGACTAGAACAAAATATATGAGACCCCCTATGGTTGAGGCCTTAACCTCTTATCAGGAAAGAAATAATTCCCAATTAAATTATTGGCTCGATCGCCTACCTCATCAAGATCAACCTCTCGTGCAAGCAATGCGCTATGGTTTATTACTTGGAGGAAAGCGAGCGCGCCCATTTTTGGTTTACATCACAGGGGAAATGCTCGGGTGCTCATCAGCCACTCTAGACACACCAGCATCAGCGATAGAGTGCATCCATGCTTACTCTTTAATTCATGATGATCTTCCTGCAATGGATGACGATGAGCTGCGCCGTGGGCAAACGACTTGTCATATTAAATTTGATGAAGCCACCGCTATTTTAACTGGCGATGCTCTACAAACGTTAGCCTTTACCATCCTTGCAGAAGGTGAGCTATCCGCTGATGGCGAAGCGAACCGTATTAAGATGGTTCAAGTCTTAGCTCAAGCATCTGGCGCCTCAGGCATGTGCATTGGTCAGGCTCTTGATCTTGCAGCAGAAAACCGCTCGGTTTCGCTCGAAGAGCTAAAAGATATCCACAAAAACAAAACGGGCGCACTCATGAAGTGTGCTATTCGTTTAGGCGCGTTGGCTGCGGGTCAGAAAGGCGTGGAAATTTTACCTCAACTTGATAAATATGCTGATGCGATTGGTTTAGCCTTCCAAGTCCAAGATGATATTTTGGATATTATTGGCGATACTGAAACATTGGGTAAACCACAAGGTTCAGATCAAGAATTGAACAAGAGCACTTACCCTTCATTGCTCGGATTAGATGGCGCAATGAAAAAAGCTCAAACTCTGTTAACTGAAGCCCTTCAAGCTTTGGATGCAATCCCATACAATACCCAGTTACTCGAAGAGTTCGCCCGATACGTCATCGAGCGCAAGAACTAAGACTATAAGCGCGCAATTATATGACTCTTGATATTTCAAAGTATCCAACATTGGCTTTAGCAGACACTCCTGATGATCTGCGCCTTTTGCCAAAATCCACTCTACCACAATTATGTGATGAACTACGCTCATACCTTCTAAACTCAGTGAGCCAATCAAGTGGTCACTTAGCGTCTGGTTTAGGTACAGTCGAGCTCACGGTAGCGTTGCACTATGTCTACAACACTCCATTCGATCAACTTGTTTGGGATGTTGGCCACCAAGCTTACCCGCACAAGATCCTTACTGGTCGAAGAGAAAAATTATCAACGATTCGCCAGAAAGATGGGTTACATCCTTTCCCTTGGCGTGAAGAGAGCGAGTACGACACCCTTTCAGTTGGACACTCTTCAACGTCGATCAGTGCCGCTCTTGGTATGGCAATTAGTGCTGAGAAGGAAGGCAAAGACCGCAAAGTGGTGAGCGTTATCGGTGACGGTGCGATTACCGCAGGTATGGCATTTGAAGCGATGAATCACGCAGGTGATGTTCATTCGGATATGCTCGTGGTATTAAACGATAACGAAATGTCGATTTCAGAGAATGTCGGTGCGCTGAACAACCATTTAGCTCAAGTACTTTCAGGAAACCTTTACACGTCTATTCGTGAAGGCGGTAAAAAAGTTCTTTCTGGTGTTCCACCAATCAAAGAATTAGTACGCCGCACTGAAGAACATCTTAAGGGCATGGTTGTTCCTGGAACCCTTTTTGAAGAGCTTGGATTTAATTATATTGGCCCTGTGGATGGTCACGACGTAAATGAGCTGATTAAAACGCTGCGCAACATGCGTGGGCTAAAAGGCCCTCAATTTCTGCATATTATGACCAAGAAAGGCAAAGGTTATGAGCCCGCAGAAAAAGATCCTATTGGCTATCATGGTGTCCCTAAATTTGACCCTAGCCACAGCAGTCTACCTAAGAGCACAAGCAGTAAACCAACTTTCTCTAAGATATTTGGTGACTTCTTATGTGATATGGCCGCGCAAGATCCTAAGTTAAGAGCAATTACGCCAGCAATGCGTGAAGGTTCAGGCATGGTGCGCTTCTCCAAAGAGTTCCCAGACCAATATTATGATGTAGCAATCGCAGAACAACATGCTGTTACTTTGGCAACAGGCATGGCTATCGCAGGGGATCACCCTATCGTCGCGATTTACTCTACCTTCTTACAGCGTGGTTATGACCAACTGATTCACGATGTTG
Organism: Vibrio genomosp. F6; assembly: GCF_005146325.1. NCBI lineage: Bacteria > Pseudomonadati > Pseudomonadota > Gammaproteobacteria > Vibrionales > Vibrionaceae > Vibrio > Vibrio genomosp. F6. Next base: position 6,351 of record NZ_SYUT01000054.1, read on the forward strand.
CGATCATGGATTTACCCGTGATGTTTGCAATTGACCGAGCAGGTCTTGTGGGTGCAGATGGTCAAACTCACCAAGGAGCCTTTGATTTAAGCTTCATGCGCTGCATTCCTAATATGGTCATCATGGCACCAAGTGATGAAAATGAGTGCCGTCAGATGCTTTATACTGGCCATAAGCATACAGGTCCAAGTGCTGTGCGTTACCCAAGAGGTAATGGCATGGGCACTGAGTTAGCTGAAACCTTCACCGCACTTGAAATTGGCAAAGGGCGAATCATCAAGCAAAGCGATGCACTAAAAGATGGGAATAAAGTCGCGATTTTGAACTTTGGTACTTTCTTGCCAAATGCTTTGGAAGCGTCAGAAACACTAAACGCAACCGTTGCGGATATGCGTTTTGTTAAGCCTCTCGATGAAGAGTTAATCCGGCAACTGGTCGCTGATCATGATGTGCTCATTACACTTGAAGAGAATGCCATCATTGGTGGCGCAGGCGCAGGCGTGATTGAATTCTTAATGCAAGATAAGCGCCCAATGCCCGTTCTTACTCTTGGTCTTCCTGACAAGTTTATTGCTCAAGGTACGCAAGGCGAACTGCATCAAGAACTTGGGTTAGACAGTGATGGCATCATTCGTTCGATTCAACAATATCTTGGAAAATAACCAAAATTAGAAAGATACAAAAAAGCCCACAGCAAAATCTGTGGGCTTTTTATTACCATTTAAGAACCGTTCATTTGTCTAACATTAGGCAGCTACCATTATAACCAGCCAGAAAAATGCCCAACAAGATACAAAGCGACACCCGCCATTACACCAGCGACGATATCGTCTACCATGATCCCAAAGCCGCCATCGACGCGCTTATCTAGCCAACCAATAGGCCACGGCTTAACCATATCGAAGAAACGAAACAGTACAAAACCGGTGATAAGCCATTTCCAGTCATCTACGGGAAGGTCTAGCATAGGCACTAAGCTCATGGTGATCCAAAAGCCCGCAAATTCATCCCACACAATTGAACCATGATCGTGAACTTTCATGTCATCTGACGTCACTTGGCAGATCTTAACGCCAATAATGCATGAAATAACCACCACCACTAAATACATCGGAAGCGGCAACTGAACAAGAAGCAAATAGAATGGAATAGAAGCAAGAGTCCCCATTGTTCCCGGAATGATCGGCGATAAACCGCTGCCAAAGCCCGTCGCCAACAGATGCCATGGATTTTTTAATGAAATTAAAGAGAGAGGGTTAGTCATAATTATTTAACCTTAAAGTGATCATAGCCATCTAAGTGCCAATCAAGAGGTTGCCCGTTGCTATGCAGTTCTAACATTCCTTGCGGGCGGATCTGACCAATACATGTTACTTTCGCGCCAATATGAGCTAAAGCGGTTTCCAGTGATCCTTTATTCTCTTCAGGAACGGTAAAGCAGAGTTCATACTCTTCCCCACTCGTCAGAGCATACTGCTGAGCACTGTCCACATTACCACTAAATTGTATAAGTTCAGAAGAGAGAGGCAACAAATTAGCATTAATACTGGCCCCAACATTTGAGTGTTTGAGTATATGACTAAGATCAGATATCAACCCATCTGAGATATCAATCGCCGATGACGCTAAACCTAACAATGCTTGTCCTGCAAGTACTCTAGGTTGGCTAAGGTAATGACGTTTTTCAAGTTCTTGTGCAAAAGGTTTGCAACGGAGGCTATCATCTAAAATCACGGATAAACCCGCTTTACTGTCACCTAAGTTCCCAGTGACATAAATCCAATCCCCCACACTAGCGCCATCTCTGCGCAGCGCTTTATCTTCCGGAACAAAGCCTTGCACCGTTAAGGTTAAACTTAATGGGCCTTTGGTGGTATCTCCACCGATCAATTGAATCCCAAAATAGTCAGCTAACTCAAAGAACGCATCACAAAATGGAGCCAGCCACGCTTCATCAGCGTCCGGCATGGTCAACGCAAATGATACCCACGCAGGTGTCGCGCCCATCGCGGCTAAATCACTCACGTTGGAGGCTAATGCTTTATGTGCTACCCATGCAGGGTTTGCATCGGCTAAGAAGTGTGTACCTGCGACCAGCGTATCTGTACTAATCGCAATTTGAACATTACTTGGCGGTTTGACTAAGGCACAATCATCGCCTAATGATAACTGCACATCTTTTCGCTGACTTTGGCGATTAGAAAAATACTTTTCGATTAAATTGAATTCACCAGACATACATACATCCTTGATGTCTCGTTCAGACCCATCATTATAGAGCAGATATCAACACAGTTAGGTTTAATCACGAAAAGGCTTTATCACTAAATTTCATGATGTGTTGATTTAGGATCTAGAACGTTTGTTGAAAAAATACTCACAAAAAAGGCCAGCATATAGCTGACCTTTTCAATTCTTAGATAATCAATTACTTTTTACGCACGTGTGGCGCAGCTTTATCAAGCACACCATTAACGAACTTATGGCTATCTTCCGCTGCAAATACTTTTGCTAGCTCAATAGCTTCATTGATTACGACTTTGTATGGTACATCTTCACGACGAGTCATCTCGTACATAGCAAGACGTAGCAGAGCAAGTTCCATCATATCCAAATCTTGCATTGGACGTGATAGGTATGGACGCAATTTGCTGTCCAGCTCCATATGACCAAGTACAACACCAGAAAATAGATCACGGAAATACGCAACGTCTGTTTCTGGAGCCGACAAAGCCGGTTCTAATTCATGATGCTCTTCTTCATCATACTTGCCACCAGTTAGGAACTGTTCCTCAACTGTTGCGACATTTTCTTTAGTAATTTGCCAAGAATAAATTGCTTGCAGAGCAAATTGACGTGCGTTACGACGTGCGGCTGGTTTCACACTGGCCCCCATTAGGAATCGATTTCAGAAAGAACGTTAATCATCTCAAGTGCGCTTAGTGCAGCCTCTGCACCTTTATTACCAGCCTTGGTTCCTGCGCGTTCAATAGCTTGATCGATTGTATCAACAGTAAGTACACCAAATGCTACAGGAAGACTGAACTCCATAGACACTTGAGCTAAACCTTTATTACATTCACTGCAAACATAGTCAAAATGTGGCGTTCCGCCGCGAATTACAGTACCAAGTGATACGATAGCATCAAATTTTCCTGTTTTCGCAACACGTTGAGCAACTAACGGTAATTCAACTGCACCAGGGCAACGAACTACAGTAATATTGTCTTCGCTAACTTGTCCATGACGCTTTAAAGTATCGATTGCACCAGAAAGTAAACTTTCGTTAATAAAACTGTTGAAACGAGAAATAACGATAGCAATTTTTGCATTTGGCGCTGGGAAGCCACCCTCGATCACTTTCATAAGCCTTCCTTTAACTATGTTCATCAAGTGAGAATCGACGGATTCTAGCACAGAACTGTGAGCGATATCTAATACCAATTAACTTAATTAGCCCTATTCAAATAAAAAAGCGAACACAGCTTTCTGTATTCGCTTATTTTGTATTGAATAAACGCTAATTATTCACAAACATACTCAACAACATTAAGGCCAAACCCGCCTAATGCATGGTAACGTTTTGAACTAGAAGAAAGCAGGCGCATATCGCTTACTCCTAAATCCGCCAAAATTTGAGAGCCAACACCAACACGGCGAGATGTACCCTGCTTTTTCGCCATTGTCGGAGCTTCACCTTTATCTTGTGCTTCAAAGGTTTTCACTTTATTGATCAAGGTGTCAGACGTCTCTTCGTTACCCAAAATCACTAAAACACCACCATCTGTGCCAATACGTTGCATCGCTTTATCTAACGTCCAGCTACGCTCTGTGCTGCGGTCTGAGTGCAGTAAATCGGTAAACGTATCATGCAGGTGAACACGCACAAGTGGAGCGCCCGTTTTCACATCGCCTTTTTTCAGCGCGTAGTGAACTTGGTTATCAATGGTGTCGCGGAAAGTCACAAGGTCAAAATCACCAAATTCCGTTGGCAACTTACACTCAGCAACACGCTCAATAGTGGTTTCTGTGTTGTTTCGGTATTCGATTAAATCAGCAATGGTGCCGAGTTTAATATCGTGTTTTTCTGCGAAGACTTCTAAATCTGGACGACGAGCCATTGTGCCATCTTCATTTAGGATCTCAACGATAACAGAAGCTGGCTCCAAGCCTGCGAGTCGACCTAAGTCACAGCCTGCTTCAGTATGTCCAGCGCGAGTTAGCACGCCACCTTCTTGAGCCGTAAGAGGGAAAATATGACCCGGCTGAACAAGATCAGCGGCTTTCGCATCTTTCGCTACAGCGGCTTGAACAGTAACCGCACGATCAGATGCTGAAATACCCGTTGTCACTCCTTCAGCAGCTTCAATAGAAACAGTAAAGTTAGTTGTGTATTGAGCATTATTATCTTGAACCATTGGCGGTAATCCAAGACGCTCACAACGCTCTTTTGTCATAGTTAGACAGATCAAACCGCGACCATACATTGCCATGAAGTTAATCGCTTCAGGGGTAATATGTTCCGCTGCCATGATTAAATCGCCTTCGTTTTCACGATCTTCGTCATCCATCAGGATAACCATTTTACCGAGGCGAATATCTTCAATAATTTCTTGAGGCGTACTAATTGGCATTATGTTGTTCCTATTTTATTAGGCGCTAGGTGTTAAGACTCTAGGCTTACATCTACGGTGATCATGAAAGTCTACTGTAATCATGAAAATCTTCGGTAATTCTAAAAGAGTGTAGGAGAAGCTCCCCTTACTTTTTCATTGAATCAAGCAAATCCATTTTGTTGCAAAAATTCCATCGTTAAACGAGATTCCGGTTGTTCTTCTTGTTGTCCTTGAAGTAGACGTTCCATATAACGAGCAAGCACATCTACTTCTAAATTAACTTTTCTGCCGACCTGAAAATCATCAATCGTCGTCTCTTCGGAGGTGTGAGGTACGATAGTTAATTTGAATGCATTTTTACGTAGAGCATTAACCGTTAAGCTAATTCCATCTACGGTAATAGAGCCTTTCTGAGCAACGTATTTTGCAATATCTGCTGGCATGTTGACCCAAAATTCAATCGAACGTCCGACATGGTTTCGCTCTACAATTTCACCAACACCATCCACATGGCCTGAAACAATGTGCCCACCAAAGCGGGTTGTCGGTAACATCGCTTTTTCAAGATTAACCTTATCGCCAGCTTGGTATTGAGCAAAACCTGTTTTTTTCAATGTTTCAAGTGAGAGGTCGGCGGTATAACTGCAAGCATCAAATTTTACAACCGTCAGACAAACGCCATTAGTCGCGATACTATCGCCTAAATTAACGTCTGACATATCTAACTTATCAGCATTAACTGTAATGCTAATGTCTTCCCCTTTTGGGGTGATAGCCGCCAATGTTCCGACAGCTTCTACGATTCCTGTAAACATATGATTCCTATGAATATCATCTATTTGTTTTCTTTCAATACAGGCTTAGCAATTAAGCGAATATCTTGACCCACTTGGCGAACATCTTGAATATCAAGCTCAATCACTTGCGACATACATTCTAAGCCGAGCGCTCCGATTAAGCCTCTGCCATCGCTTCCCATGAGTTTAGGTGCTAAATAAACGATCAACTCATCAACTAAACCATTAACGAGCAACTGTCCGGCCAGAGTCGCCCCAGCTTCAACCCACACGTGATTGATATTATGCTGCTCCGCTAACTGTGACATCAACTCTGCTAAATCCAGTTGATGACCCGTCTCCGTTAGGTTGATATCCGACCCTTCAGAGCCAACTCTCAGCACTTCACCTTGAGTTTGAAACAGATTAAGATCTTCGGTCAACTGATGCTGCCTATCAAGAATCACGCGAATAGGCTGCCTAACCGCACTCTTCTGAGCTTGAGAGTTCACCTCATCACTTAGCTTAAGTACATCGCTATGCTTAAGTACATCGTTAGGTTTTAGTAAAGCACTAGGTTTTAGGCCATAGCGAGACTGAACACTGCAAGGTAAGTCATTCCATCGCACATTCAACGAAGCATTATCGTCAATCACCGTCTTACTGGTTGAGAGAATAGCACCAGACATCGCACGGAAAGTCTGAACATCTTGTCTTGCTTGGGGAGAAGTTATCCACTGGCTTTTACCATTGTTTAATGCGGTTTGCCCGTCTAAGCTCGCGGCCATTTTTAATTGAACAAATGGCATCCCCGTTTGCATTTTTTTGATAAATGCAGGGTTCAAAGCTTTTGCATCGGCTTCTAATAAACCGACTTCAACGTCAATACCAGCATCACGTAGCATTTGAATACCGCGGCCAGACACTTGAGGGTTCGGGTCTTGCATTGCACAGATAACTTTCGCGACTTTCGCTTTTATCAAGCCTTCAGCACAAGGTGGCGTTCGACCATAATGCGAACATGGCTCTAAAGTGACATAAGCCGTGGCTCCCACCGCTTTTTCACCCGCCATTCGTAAGGCATGAACTTCAGCATGAGGCTCACCCGCTTTTAGGTGAAAACCCTCTCCAACGATTTCGCCGTCACGCGCAATCACACAGCCGACATTAGGATTCGGAGCCGTGGTATAAATGCCACGCTTGGCAAGCTCAAGCGCACGCACCATAAATTGATAATCTAGAGGAGTGAAATTAGACATAACGGTTAGTCTTCTAGCTTGGCAATTTCTTCACCAAACTCTCGGATATCTTCAAAACTACGATAAACAGACGCAAAACGAATATAAGCCACTTTGTCTAAGACTTTAAGCTGTTCCATCACTAAGTTACCGATAAGGTCACTCGGAACCTCTCGCTCACCCGTTGCTCTCAGCTGAGATTTAATCGTACTGATTGCTAGCTCAATCGAGTCAGCACTGACGGGGCGCTTTTCTAATGCGCGCTGTATTCCGCCCACCATTTTATCTTCATTAAATGGTTCACGGTTGCCATTTGATTTGATCACTTTAGGCATCACAAGCTCAGCACTTTCAAAAGTAGTGAAACGTTCACTACACGCTAAGCACTGGCGTCTACGACGAACTTGGTGACCGTCTGCGACTAAGCGCGAATCAATCACTTTAGTGTCATTTTCTGAACAAAAAGGACAATGCATATCACCTCCAATTAATTGGCATCAGTGTAACGGAATTGGGACAGGGAGTGAATGAAGAAGTCGATAGTTAGGCCGAGATTTGCCGAATAATGGTGCGTATATTGCGTTTTTCATATCAAATACGCAAACGCTTCACTCAAGAACTTAGGATAGAGATGGGATCTCCCCAATTCTAACCAAAACTCTATATGTGAAGCGTTTCATGATAGAGACTTCTCAGCCTAATGTTACGAGCTATGGACGAACTAAGTAATTCGCTTTACCCACCCATTTGTAACTGGTTAGCTCTTCTAATCCCATAGGACCACGTGCATGCAGTTTTTGAGTCGATACTGCTACTTCAGCCCCTAAACCAAATTGAGCGCCATCGGTAAAACGCGTTGAAGCATTCACATACACCGCCGCAGACCCTACCGAATTAATAAACAATTCCGCATTCGTTAAGCTGTTGGTCATGATGGCATCAGAGTGACTTGCATTGTGAACTCGCATGTGATCGATCGCCTCTTTCACACCCGATACCACTTTAATGCCCAAAGTGTAACTGAGCCATTCAGTATCAAAATCACCATCAATCACATCACGTAATTGCAGTTCGGCATCCGTTTTCACCGTCTCGCTTAATAATGACTTTGCTTTCTCTTCGACCACAAACTCAACTTTACCACTCAAGCGTTTCGCTAACATTGGCAGAAAATCAACGGCAATGGATTCGTGCACCAGCAGCGTATCTAATGAGTTGCATGCCGATGGGCGCTGTGCTTTCGAGTTTTCGACTACATCAACTGATTTTTCTAAATCTGCACTCTCGTCGACAAAGATATGGCTGATACCAAAACCGCCAATGATGACAGGAATGGTGCTGTTCTCTTTACACATTTTATGCAGACCAGCGCCGCCGCGTGGAATGATCATATCCACATAGTCATCCAATTTAAGCAGTTGTGACACTAATTCACGATCAGGTTTTTCAATGTATTGCACAGAAGCCGCGGGTAATTGTGCCTTTTCTAAAGCTGATTGAATGACTTTAACCAACTCCATATTTGAGAAAAAGGTCTCTTTACCACCACGCAAAATACTCGCATTACCGGTTTTCAGACACAACGCCGCGATATCAATCGTCACGTTTGGGCGAGCTTCGTAAATCACGCCAACCACACCCAGTGGTACTCGACGTCGCGACAATGACATGCCGTTTTCTAATACTTTACTGTCGATTTCACTGCCAACAGGATCGTTTAAGCTAATAACATTACGTACATCGTTAGCGATACCCGTTAAACGCTCTTCGTTCAGCATCAGTCGATCAAGCAGAGCATCGGTTAGCCCTGCATTGCGTCCAAGTTCAATATCTTTTGCATTCGCGGCTAAAATGGCCGCTGAATTGATTTCAAGTTCATCAGCAATCGTTGCTAATGCTTGGTTTTTTTGTGCCGTCGATGCGGTTGATAAATGGAAAGCCGCCTCTTTTGCCGCTATGCCCATATTTTGTAAGCTAGTCACGTTGAACGCTCCCTAAATTCGTTTAAATCGTTAATCTTGAATAACCACGAGGTCGTCACGGTGAATAACTTCTGAGCCATAGTCATAACCCAAAATCAAACCGATATCTTTACTGTGTTTACCGACAATTTTTGCTAAATCTTGATTGGAATAACTCGAAATACCACGGGCGATAAGCTGACCTTTCGTGTTGGTCACTCGTGCGACTTCACCACGTGCGAATTGTCCGCTCACCTCCACCACGCCTTTAGCAAGCAAGCTACTGCCCTTTTCAACCACAGCGCTTACCGCACCATCATCAATAACGATATCTCCAGAAGCCGCTGGGCCCGCTAAGATCCAACGTTTGCGGTTTTCTAACGCTTCCGCTAAAGGCAAGAATCGAGTACCTTGAGGCTCATCGCTCAATGAATCAAAAATGACATTTTCAGCACTGCCAGCGGCAATGATGACTTCTATTCCTGCTCGGCGTGCAATATCAGCGGCTTGAAGCTTAGTCGCCATTCCGCCCGTACCTAATGTACTACCACTGCCGCCAGCTATTTTGCGTAACGTTTCATCAATGGTGGTCACTTCACGGATAAGTTCTGCATTAGGGTTACTTCTTGGATCCGCCGTAAATAACCCGCGCTGATCCGTCAGCAGCAACAGTTTATCGGCACCGCACAAAATCCCAACCAAAGCAGACAAATTATCGTTGTCACCAACCTTAATTTCATTCGTCGCCACGGCATCGTTCTCATTCACAATAGGAATGATGTCGTGATCAACTAAAGCATTAATGGTATCGCGAGCATTTAAAAATCGCTCACGATCATCAAGGTCCGCTCGTGTCAGTAGCATTTGGCCGATTTTCAGGCCGTAGATAGCAAAAAGTGATTCCCACGCTTGAATCAGCTGGCTCTGCCCTACTGCCGCAAGTAGTTGTTTACTTGCCATTGAGTTGGGGAGTGCGGGGTATCCTAGATGTTCACGTCCAGCCGCAATAGCACCAGACGATACCATTACAATTGAGTGCCCTTGCTTTTTAAGCTCCGCACATTGACGCACAAGCTCAACCATATGAGCTCGGTCAAGCGCTAACGTTCCACCAGTTAAAACACTAGTACCTAGTTTAACAACCACTGTCTTGGAGTGTGTTGTGTTCCCGCTTTTCTGATTCGTATTCATGGGTTCTTTTGAATTAAAAAACATATAAGAACCGTTGTTTTAACAATCAAACCATCAATTCACAAGTAGAAAAGGTGCTAATAAGCACCTTTTTGTTCTAAGAAGAAGTTAGTTGGGTAAAATCAGACAAATTCGGCCGAATCTGCGTGAATAGTCACTTCCAAGTCAAATTTCGTCGCAAGTGTCTCGACAAGCTTAGCGTGGAAATTTTCTTGGGTTCGATTGATTTCGGCATGGGCTTTCTTTGGCACTTTTTCACCAACCCAATCACCCGCTTGATTGTATTTACCAATATGGTATTTCGCGGCGAAGCCCTCATCATTCCGCTCAAGCTCTAACCACCAGCACCAAAATTCTCGCTCTTCTGGTGATTTTTTATCGTTAACACAGACTGACAAGCAGTCGAATAGGTAATGACCGTCTTCCGATTGAGGCTCTCTCAAATATGGGCCAATCGCTTTTAGTGCCGGAAGTAAACGAAAGTGAGTCGACTTTGTGATTTCATCTGACATATTGAATCTCCATTTCAATGAAAAGCATAATATCCTTTATGACAATGTCCTCCCCACTCTCTCCAATAAATTATGAATGGGGATCATAAGCTTACGCTACATTGCTATATCATGCTTAACTAAATTAGGAAAAATGTCACCTAAATAATTCCTCTTCAAGCCACTTTATTGCTAAATCGAGGGATTGCTCATACCCTTTTGAAATAGTTTTAGAATCAATTTTTTTTGCTTTTCCATACTCACTAAAAAGTGCAACCAATTGATTATCAGAGTATGGCGAAATAGGATCGCCCTCTAAACCAATGGCAAGAATTGGCACTTTAGTTCGTCGGCTCGATAATATGCCTTGAACTTTTAATGACCACGCCATCATTTGCCCTGCAAGGCTATTGATATCCACTCCACTCTTTCCAAGTCGAGAGGCTAATACATCAAGATACATCTTGGGCATCTGTTTTAATTTTCCAGGAGTGGCGAGCACATCATGGATCGGAGCACCAAGGCTAATGCATGCTTTTATCTTAGTCTGCTCTATAAAAGAGAGGCGAACCATAGCATTACCACCAAAGCGAAAACCGATTAGACCAACCTTATAGTGATCCACCCAGGGTAAATTAGGCAGTTCATTCAATACAGCTTGATGCAAACATGAAGAGTCTTCAGTCAAACTCCAATGAGAACTATGCCCAACCGAAGGCATATCTACAGTCAGCATCGCAATATTCTTAGGCGCAAGATAATCTCTAAACAGACGCCACATATCCGTCTGAAGGCTGTCTAACCCCGCACTTACTATCACGACTGGCTGCTGTTTGTCAGTTGAAGACATATGTAAATTAGCGATAATTTTCTTATTCTTATATGGGATCTCTATCTGCTTAATTACATGTTTCGTGTGTTTCGCGGCTTCTTGGTAGGCACCTGTCGCAAGGGTTTGCGCTTGTAAGGCAAGGTTATCATTTTTAAGGTGTGGATAGCCTGCAATGCTGAAACACAGAGAGGCAGAAAAAAGCTCATTGGCTGCTTCTTCATTCTGCATATCATTGGCTCTTTTTTGATGCAGCATGCCAAGCTTTGTCCACTCATAAGCCCAATTTCCACTGTGATAACCCATAACGGTATCGAGCCACTGTTCATCTGTTCGTGAGTGCGTCGAGCAAGCAATTCTAGACAATACCCCTTCTTGCTCAATTGGATCGATGCCCTGCCAAATCCATTGCAATCTACGTAGGTTACGATACCACGAAAAATTGTCCTGCTGTTTACGCTCATTGAGGATCTCTAATGAGCTTGGTAGGTAACGTGTTAAGGCAGAGGTTTCCTGTGCTTGTTTGTACTTAACAAACAGGGTCTCAGACAGATTTTTACTTGTTTCGTCAGTCATATCTACGCTTCTTACAATGATTTGCCTTAATCATAATAAAAAAAATGACCCAATAAAGGGTCATTTTCAAATAATCACATTTTGATCTTATTTTTGCTTACGATTAATTGGCTCTACGTAAGTAATCGCGGTATCCCACGGTTGTTCAATCCATGTGTCTTGAGCAATATCAACAATGTATTCGTCAACTAGATCAGCGCCCGCAGGTTTTGCACATACCGTCACAAATTTAGCTTTTGGGTACATTTCACGGATTTTACGTGCTGTATCGCCACTGTCTACTAAATCATCAACAATCAAGAACCCTTCACCGTCATGCTCTGGTGCTTTCAAGATACGCATATCACGCTGATGATCGTGATCGTAACTTGCAATGCACACTGTATCTACGTAACGAATACCAAGTTCACGAGCTAAAATTGCAGCAGGAACCAAACCACCACGGCTTACACCAAGGATCCCTTTCCATTGTTCTGCTGGCATTTGCTTCTCAGCAAGCTGGCGACAATATGTTTGCATGTTGTCCCAAGTAATGATGAATTTAGTCGTCATAATAATAAAACCTAATAGTTATAAACTTATTGTTTTACGAATTAAGCAGCTGTTAACACGTATTTTAGAATAAAGATTGCAGCCATGACCCACACGCTCATCGATACATCACGACCTTTACCACTGAATAACTTGATCGCCGCATACGCGATAAAACCAAGAGAAATACCTTCAGCAATCGAAAAAGTCAGTGGCATAAGCAAGCAAGTAACGACAACTGGAGCCGCTTCTGTCAGATCACGCCAATCAATACTAACTAAACCAGATAGCATCAAGATCGCGACATAAAACAGTGCGCCAGCGGTTGCGTAAGCCGGGATCATTCCAGCTAATGGCGAGAAGAATAAAGCAAGTAGGAAGAAAATACCAACAACAACCGCAGTTAAACCTGTTCGTCCACCCGCTGCGACCCCTGAAACACTTTCAATATATGACGTCGTATTTGAGGTACCAAGCAGAGCACCAACCGATGTTGCTGTTGAATCCGCAAGCAGTGCTTTATTAAGGCGAGGAATTTTGCCATCTTTACCGATAAGATCCGCTTTTTGTGCGACACCAACTAAAGTACCCGCAGTATCAAATAAATCGACAAATAAGAACGCAAACACAACAGAAATCATGCCCAGTTCAAATACAGCAGAAAAGTCTAGCTGCAAGAAAGTCGGCGCAATGCTCGGTGGCGCTGACATAATACCGTGGTACTGCACATCACCAAAAATAAGACCAAGACCCGTGACCGCCAGAATGGCAATCATCACTCCACCTTTCACACCACGGTGAACTAATGCAATCGTAAGGAAAAACCCAATCGCACCCAGTACCGCAGGAACAGAAGTAATCGCACCCATAGAAACTAATGTCGCTGGGTTATCCACCACGATGCCTGCATTCTTTAGAGCAATGAAAGCCAAGAAAAGTCCAATACCTGCAGAGATACCCGTTCGAAGAGACATAGGAATTGAATTGATGATCCATTCACGAATCTTGAAGATACTTAAAAGGACAAACAAAATACCTGAAACAAATACCGCTGCCAGTGCAACTTGCCATGTATATCCCATCCCAAGTACGACTGAATAGGTAAAGAAGGCGTTGAGTCCCATCCCAGGCGCTTGTGCAATTGGGTAGTTCGCCACAAATCCCATGATAAAACAGCCAATCGCCGCCGCTAAACAGGTCGCTACAAATACGGCTCCATGATCCATTCCTGCATCAGACAAAATCGCCGGGTTAACAAAGATGATGTATGCCATTGTCAGGAAAGTCGTCATACCTGCAATGATTTCAGTTCGAACGTTCGTTCCATGTTCGCTGAGTTTAAATAGCCTTTCGAGCATTTTGTTATTCCTAAAAAGTGTAATCAAATTCAGTAGCCCTCTTATCCGCTAAAAGTGGCTAGTGAATTACCAAAGTAAACGGTTGCGTAATCGATTGGCAGGGATTATAAAGTTATCAAATAACAAATTCCAGATAGAATTCATACTCTAATAAATATTTCTTTCTATAAAAGATAGAAACCATCAATCAGAAAGTATCCGATCCACAACAAATAACATTAAAAACAATGAATTAAACATAAATTTAAAAACCATCAATATGGATGTTATTTAATCTATTCGGTATTTTTCTACTGAGTTCAGTGGTTCTTTAATTACGAGTTTATCCAGAATAATGGACTGTTGTGGCTAAGGGAGAAGAGAGTTGGTGGAATGACAACCGTTAAAGGTCAAAGATTAATCAAAAAATGGTTCAGATAAAAAAACGCCACTCAAGAGGAGTGGCGGTTGAATCTTGTCAGTCAAGGACTGTAGAAAAATTCTAATATATAGGGGTGAACATAATGTTCAATCACATGCGTTGGTATTAATTAGTAACCAAAGCTTGTTGGGTATGCAAAGTTGTTAGTAAAAACAGAGTTGTTTGTCCAAAACATTGCAGCTGGTAAACCTTTCATAAATATCACCTTAATAAATCAATAAACAAAAATTTGATTCTCAGTTCCTTGGAGGCGATTAACGGACTCATCCTTTGAGCATTTCTTCTTCGCTTCAGAAGTTGGGTTTAATATACCATTGAGAAAAAAAATTACAACAAAAAAGTAGACTTAAGTCACACTTATTTGAAAATAACGATCTAGATCAAATGATTTTCGTAATTAAATTACAGAAATGTTAGTTACAGAGCCTCTGTTTGACACTTGTAATAAAACGACACTCATATACTGAAATTCCCATTTAGATAAAAATTGAGAGCTCAGAGACATTTCACGATTTCTGCCACTACTAGCCCCATTCGAGTAGTGGTATGCTGTGGCCATACCAACGCAACTGTCGGTAGATAATAAATCTAATATTACTACGACTTTGCAATCATAAATCTGGTAATTAATCCATAAAGGAGTCATCCGTGTCTGAATTCCATTCTGAAATCAGCAGTTTATCACCTGCACTAATCTGGCAATTTTTCGATAAAATTTGTTCTATCCCACACCCATCTAAACATGAAGAACCTTTAGCGTTATACATTGTTGATTGGGCTAAGAGCCAAGGGCTAGATGTTCGTCGTGATCCAACAGGTAATGTTTTCATCAAAAAGCCTGCGACTGCTGGAATGGAAAACAAGAAAGGTGTCGTACTTCAAGCTCATATCGATATGGTGCCACAGAAGAATGAAGACACTGAACATGACTTCGTTGCCGATCCAATTCAGCCATACATTGATGGTGAGTGGGTGACAGCGAAAGGAACAACATTAGGTGCAGATAACGGTATTGGCATGGCTTCATGTCTTGCTGTGTTAGCTTCTAATGACCTTAAACACGGCCCACTAGAGGTTCTACTAACTATCGATGAAGAAGCTGGTATGACTGGCGCATTTGGCTTAGAAGCGGGCTGGTTAGAAGGTGATATCCTTCTTAACACCGATTCAGAGCAAGAAGGCGAAGTTTACATGGGCTGTGCTGGCGGTATTGATGGTGAAATGACTTTCAACATCACTCGCGAAGCTCAACCTGCTGGTTACGTAACTCGTAAGCTAATCCTAAAAGGTCTAAAAGGCGGTCACTCTGGTTGTGATATTCACACTGGCCGTGCTAACGCAAATAAACTGCTTGCTCGTTTCCTTGCTGGTCACGCTCAAGAACTTGATCTACGAATGATCGAATTCAAAGGCGGCAGCCTACGTAACGCAATCCCTCGTGAAGGCTTCGTTACTGTTGCGGTTCCTGCTGAGAATGAAGCAAAACTAGCAGAACTTTACACTTACTACACTGAGTTACTTTCTACTGAGCTTGGTAAAGTTGAAACTGACATCGTTACGTTTAACGAAGCGATTGAGACAAAGCAAGGCGTATTTGCGAATGCTGACCAAAGCCGCTTCGTTGCTGCGTTGAATGCTTGTCCAAACGGCGTTATTCGCATGAGTGACGAAATTGAAGGTGTAGTGGAAACCTCTTTGAATGTTGGTGTAATTACAACTGAAGACGATAAAGTATCTGTACTTTGCCTAATCCGCTCACTAATGGATTCAGGCCGTATGCAAGTAGAAAGCATGATTGCTTCTGTTGCTGAACTTGCAGGTGCTGATGTTGAATTTACAGGTGCTTACCCTGGTTGGAAACCTGATGCTGATTCTGAAATCATGGGTATTTTCCGTGATATGTACGAAGGTATCTACGGTCATAAACCAAATATCATGGTGATCCACGCGGGTCTTGAATGTGGTCTATTTAAAGAACCTTACCCGAACATGGATATGGTCTCTTTTGGTCCAACAATCAAATTCCCACACTCGCCTGACGAGAAAGTGAAAATCGATACCGTTACACTTTACTGGGAACAGATGTGTGCGCTATTAGAAGCGATTCCAAACAAGTAATCGGTTTGTGCTAAACGGCTAAATCTACTGCCGCATTAAACACCCAAAAGCCCAGTAATTTGATTGCTGGGCTTTTTGTCATCAACTCGCTAAATGTCCATTCACTTTCAGTTACGTCTTGGAACATCAGCACCCAAGCCCCCAACCTATAGATACAAAAAAGGCCTACCGCAGTAGACCTCTCATTTCATCTAATCCAATTAGCTGGTTAGATCATCGAAGAACTTCTTAACGCCATTAAAGAAACCTTCTGATTTTGGATTGTGCTTATTCGCAACTGCACCACCACAAGTGTCTTCAAATTCACGAAGTAACTCTTTTTGACGTGAACTTAATTTCACCGGAGTCTCAATCGCAAGTTTCACAATTAAGTCACCAACGCCACCGCTACGAACGCCTTTAACCCCTTTACCACGCATACGGAACATACGGCCTGTTTGCGTCTCTTCTGGCACTTTAAGGTTAACACGACCATCAAGTGTTGGAACTTCAACTTCACCACCAAGAGCCGCTTGAACAAAGCTTACTGGCACTTCACAGTAAAGGTTGTTGCCGTCACGCTCAAAAATATGGTGCTCTTTTACATGTACTTGAACATATAAATCACCGGTTGGCGCGCCCATTTCTCCGGCTTCACCTTCACCCGATAAACGGATGCGATCGCCAGTGTCCACGCCTGCTGGGATCTTAACATTAAGCGTTTTCGTTTTTTGTTTGCGACCTTGACCATGACAAGAGTTACAAGGGTCTTTAATGATCTGACCTTTACCATTACACGTAGGACATGTTTGCTGAACTGCAAAGAAACCTTGGCGCATTTGAACTTGGCCATGACCATGACAAGTGCCACACGTTTGTGCCGAAGAACCTTTCTTCGCACCACTACCATCACAAGTGTCACACTCGACTAATGTCGGTACTTGGATCTCTTTAGAACAGCCACGTACCGCTTCTTCTAATGATAGTTCCATGTTGTAGCGTAAATCAGCACCACGTTGTGCACGCTGCTGACCACCACCACGACGACCGCCGCCGAAGATATCACCAAACACATCGCCGAAAATATCACCGAAATCGCCTTGACCGCCGCCACCGAAGCCGCCGCCGCCCATTCCACCTTGTTCAAAAGCAGCGTGACCATATTGATCGTAAGCGGCTTTTTTCTGAGCGTCGGTTAGGATCTCATACGCTTCTTTTACTTCTTTAAACTTTTCAGGCGCACTCTTATCATCCTGATTACGGTCAGGGTGGAATTTCATTGCTAGACGTTTGTACGCCTTTTTAATATCGCGCTCTGATGCATCGCGGCTCACGCCTAATACTTCGTAAAAATCACGTTTTGACATGTTCTAGGTCACCAATTATTGCTACCACATCGCACTCAACGTGCCATGGGCGGTTTATGTATCAATCTAGATAAAACCCCTAAAGAGCTAATTTCAAACAGAGCTATTTATCTGAGTATTATCTAGAGTGATTCGTTACTTACAAGATTGCGGGCGTAAGAGTTACCTCTGACGCCCGCAAGACTATTAGATCTGAAGTTGATTAGCGAGAAGAATTACTTCTTAGCGTCTTCTTTAACTTCTTCAAATTCAGCGTCAACTACATCTTCTTCTTGCTTAGGTTGCTCACCTTCAGCGCCAGCTTGTTGAGCTTGAGCTTGTTGTTGAGCAATTTCCATTAGCTTTTGAGCCGCTTGCATAAGTTCTTGAACTTTAGCATCGATCGCTTCTTTATCATCACCAGACTTAACGCCTTCTAGTGCTGTAATAGCCGCTTCGATTTTCTCTTTCTCGTCTGCAGGTAGAGCTTCACCAGCTTCTTCCATTTGCTTACGAGTGCCGTGGATCATTTGGTCAGCTTGGTTGCGAGTAGTCACTAACTCTTCGAATTTTTTATCTTCTTCTTTGTTAGCTTCAGCTTCTTGTACCATTGCTTCGATTTCTTCGTCTGATAGACCGCCAGAAGCTTGGATAGTGATCTTCTGTTCTTTACCAGTCGCTTTATCTTTAGCAGATACGTTTAGGATACCATCAGCATCAAGGTCGAATGTAACTTCGATTTGTGGCATGCCACGTGGTGCTGGTTGGATACCTTCTAGGTTGAATTGACCTAGAGACTTGTTGTAAGTCGCTTGCTTACGCTCACCTTGAAGAACGTGGATAGTTACCGCGCTTTGGTTATCTTCAGCTGTTGAGAACGTTTGGTTCGCTTTTGTTGGGATAGTTGTGTTTTTCTCAACTAGCTTAGTCATTACGCCACCCATCGTTTCGATACCGAAAGATAGAGGAGTTACGTCTAGTAGAAGAACGTCTTTAACATCACCAGCAAGTACACCACCTTGAACTGCAGCACCCATTGCTACTGCTTCATCAGGGTTTACGTCACGACGAGCTTCTTTACCGAAGAACTCAGCAACTTTAGCTTGAACTAGTGGCATACGTGTTTGACCACCAACTAAGATTACGTCAGTGATGTCGCTTACTGATAAATCAGAGTCAGCTAGAGCAACTTTAAGTGGCTCAAGAGAACGTTGTACTAGGTCTTCAACTAGAGATTCTAGTTTTGCACGAGTCACTTTAACGTTCATGTGCTTAGGACCAGTAGCATCAGCCGTAACGTAAGGAAGGTTTACGTCAGTTTGCTGTGCAGAAGACAGTTCAATTTTCGCTTTTTCTGCTGCTTCTTTAACACGTTGCATTGCAAGAGGATCGTTCTTAAGATCGATACCTTGCTCTTTTTTGAATTCTTCAACCAAGTACTTGATCATGCGGTTATCGAAATCTTCACCACCAAGGTGAGTATCACCGTTAGTTGCTAGTACTTCGAAAGTTTGGTCGCCGTCTACTTTGTCGATTTCAATGATAGAGATATCAAATGTACCACCACCAAGGTCATATACTGCGATAGTGCGATCGCCGTCTTTCTTATCAAGACCGTAAGCAAGTGCCGCCGCTGTTGGTTCGTTGATGATACGCTTAACTTCTAGACCAGCGATACGACCAGCATCTTTTGTTGCTTGACGTTGTGCATCGTTAAAGTATGCAGGAACAGTGATTACTGCTGCTGTTACTTCTTCGCCTAGGAAATCTTCAGCTGTCTTCTTCATTTTCTTAAGAATTTCAGCAGAAACTTGAGGAGCAGCCATTTTTTGACCCTGCGCTTCAACCCAAGCATCACCATTGTCAGCTTTAACAATGTTGAAAGGCATGATTTCGATATCACGCTGAACTTCTTCATCTTCAAAACGACGACCGATTAGACGCTTAATTGCGAATAGTGTGTTTTGAGGGTTTGTTACGGCTTGACGTTTAGCTGGCTGGCCTACTAGCGTTTCACCTTCAGTATATGCAACTACTGATGCTGTAGTACGTTCGCCTTCAGCATTTTCAATTACGCGTGGTGCGTCGCCGTCTAAAACTGCAACACAAGAGTTAGTAGTACCTAAATCAATACCAATGATTCTACCCATCAGGCTATCTCCGAAATAAATTCTGTTTAGTTTTTGCTATGCCCCAAAGTTGGAGCGAGTAAACAAGGACGCAATCCTCATTCACAAATTATGAAGCATAATCATGTTTGCTTCTTGTATGCCCAATAGATAGGGGCGGACAATTCCTTTTCAAGGGTCGCAAGCAAAAAAAATCACTTTTTTATCTGTATTAGTCAAAAAGCGAAGGGTTATTTTCAAAAAGGCGGTTTCTACTCTTTAAAAATGACACAGGTGCTCATAAGCAACTGCCTATCCTAAACACTAAAAACCACCAAAAGAAAGCGGAGCCAATTGGCTCCGCTGATTATATTCGTTGTAACGTTTCTTATGTGTTAGCTCGTCTTATGAGTTAGCTTGAGCTGGCTCTGCTTCTTTCTCAACTGATACCGAGATTTCATTCTCTGATTTAGCCACAATGGTATTCACAGCAGTATCACCAACCACATTTGAAGAGGTACAGAACATATCGTTGATACGGTCAACCGCAGCAATGATTGCAAGACCTTCCGGTGGCAAGCCTAGTTGATGAAGAAGCACGCCCACCATCACAACACCACCACCAGGAACACCACCAGCACCAATAGACAGAAGTAGAATCGTTAATCCTAGAGTGAAGATGTCTGCAGAGTTAATTGGCTGACCAAATGCGTTAGCAACGAAAATAGTCGCCAATGCAATATAGATAGACACGCCGGACATGTTCATTGTCGCGCCGAGCGGAACACCAAAACCAGCCACTGACTTAGATACATTAAGCTTTTCAGTCAAAGTACGCATCGTTACAGGGATAGTTGCGTTGGAACTTGCTGTAGATAGTGAGAACAGTATTTGTTCACGAGTTGCACGCAAGAATTGGCGAGGAGAAATACCTGTTGTCAGTCCAACCATCATTGGATAGAAGACAAAAATCCAGAATACAAGCATTGCGACAACAAGCGCCACGTAACCGGCAACAGAAGCAAGAGTATTCGCATCTAAAGTGGCACCCAGTTGAATCATAAGGGCAAACACACCAAATGGAGCCAAGCTCATCACCAAGCCTACAAGCTTCATCATGATCTCATTGGCCATTTTGAACGTTTTGATCGCAGGGCCGCCACGAGAGTCAAGCGCCTGAATAGCAAGACCAGTCAAAATAGCCATGAAGATGATTTGGAGCATGTCACCATTGGCAAAAGCTTGCACAGGGTTGCTTGGTACAATATTAACAACTAGAGAGAAAATGTCTGGCGTTTCGGTTGTCGTCAGCTTAACCGCTTCAGAGACCGTTCCAGCAAGATTTGCATCAGCACCCGGTTGGAAGATCATACCAACGGTTAAAGCAGCCGTAATCGCAATGATGGTGTTAATAATGTAAAGCGCAAAGGTTTTACCACCAAGACGACCAAATGCAGTGATGTCTTTTAAATCGACGATGCCACAAACGATAGAGACATAAACTAGAGGCACAACTAAAAGTTTAATCAGTGAAACAAACATGCCACCAGCGCCTTCGGCAAGGCCTAGTAAATATGTATCGAAAATTGTTATCCCATTAAATAGATACTGAATGGCAGTACCAATAAGCAGACCAGCGAACAAGCCTACAAAAATTTTACTTGAGAGCGATTTATCCATCGTTCGTCTCCGGTTCGTTGTGTTGAATAATTGTAATATTTTAGTGAGCAAAGCGTTTAAAACGCTAAACTACCGCGCATAATACACAGCAAAATTACAATTTAAAGCATTTGTTTACATTAATGCTACATAAAACAAATCAGAACAAACAATCACCAACTCATAGCATTGCAATATAAAACTCCAATCATCAAAGATAACAATGTTTTAGTACATCGAACTCAATAAAGATTAGAAAGCCCTTATATATCGAGCTTCCCTTGAATTAAAAATAAAAAAAAGAGAAGCCTAAGCCTCTCTTTTTATGCATTCGATTTGGTATTTTATTTTGCAACCATAACCATTGCAGGGCGAACCACTCGTCCGTTCAACTCATAGCCTTTTTGCATCACAAACATAACCGTGTTTGATTCGTGATCTGGACTTTCTTGAATTGACATAGCTTGGTGGAATTCTGGATTAAACACTTCACCTTCAGGGTTAATCTCTTTCAAACCAAACTTAGACACGGTATCTACGAATGTCTTGTGAGTCAGCTCAATGCCTTCAAGAATTGGCTTCACCGCTTCATGTTCTGCATCTGCTGCTTGAATTGCACGCTCAAGGTTATCAATAACCGGTAGCAAGCCTTCCGCAAATTTGTTCAGTGCGTATTTACGAGCTTTATCGATCTCTTGCTCAGTACGGCGGCGCATGTTTTCAACTTCAGCCTTAGCACGTAATACAGACTCTTGTTGCTCTTTAATTTTAGCTTCGCTAGAAAGCAATGCAGCTTCAAGTTGAGCGACTTGAGACTCTTCTTCTGGAAAAAGTTCTTCTTCTGGGTTCCAGTCCACATCCGCTTCAGTACCAACAGCTTCAACTTCTTGCTCGGCTGTTTCTTGCTGTTGCAGCTCTTCTTCTTTCAATTTGTTCTCTTCGTTGCTCATGTTCTCTCCAGAATTCAATTTTCTATGCATATCAAAAGGCGATATTAAACCTCTAAATTGAGATAAAAAACTCGCATAGACGTTCGACTTGCCTTTATTATGGGGACGAAGATTTGTGATTCAAGCATTAATAGTTTGGAAACGTTATGAAAAAGCCATTTGAGGTCATTGCCATCATAGGTAAACCTCGTGATCAAAAAGCAATTCAAACCCATCGAGAGCTATTTAATTGGCTAACTTCTGAGGGTTATCAAGTATTTATTGACGATCGTCTTGCTGCGATCTTAGATGATATCCCACAAGAACAATTTGCCAGCCTAGTCAGCCTAGGAAAAAAAGCCGATCTTGCCATTGTTGTTGGTGGTGATGGGAATATGCTTGGAGCGGCAAGGATCCTTTCACGCTTTGATATTTCCGTCATTGGAGTCAACCGTGGAAGCTTAGGATTTCTTACCGATCTCAACCCAGAAGACTTCCAAACCTCACTGCAAGCCGTATTGAGTGGTGAATACTCTGAAGAAGAACGCTTTCTATTAGAGACTGAAATACATCGCCATGGTCAAATAAAAAGTCATAATGCCGCATTAAATGAAGCCGTTTTACACCCGGGTCAAGTCGCACGAATGATCGAATTTGAAGTGTATATCGATGATAGTTTTGCTTTTTCTCAGCGTTCAGATGGATTAATCGTTTCCACACCTACAGGATCCACCGCTTATTCGCTTTCAGGTGGAGGCCCTATCCTCTCTTCAAGCCTTAATGCCATTTCACTTGTGCCTATGTTCCCACACACTTTATCGAGTCGACCGCTTGTAGTAGATGGAAATCGAAATATTAAGCTCATTGTTTCTCCTGATAATCCGGGCACTCAAGAGGTGAGTTGTGATGGACAAATATCGCTACCTGTTTCTCCTGGCGATGAAATTCATATTTACCGAAGCCCCAACGTACTTAAGTTGATTCACCCGAAAGATTACAGCTATTACCATGTACTGCGAAACAAACTTGGGTGGTCTAGTAAGCTGTTTTAATTCCGTGCTCGCTTAAGGCATTGGGCGGATATAAATCTACCAAGTTACTAAAACATAAGTAGATTAAAAAGAAACGGCCATTAGATTGATGCTGCTCACAAAATGAAATCGCATAAGCAATAAAAATTACCTGTATAACTTTACTGTATAAAGAAACAGTATATACTGTCTTCTTATACAGTAGTGTTTAGTTATACAGGTAATAAAAGATGCTGGCTCATTTAAGTGTTAATAATTTTGCAATTGTTAAGTCGCTACAGCTAGAGCTCTCTAAGGGCATGACCACTATCACTGGTGAAACAGGCGCAGGTAAATCTATTGCAATAGATGCACTCGGGTTATGTTTAGGCGGTCGAGCTGATGCAGGCATGGTAAGACAAGGTGAAGAAAAAACCGAAGTCAGTGCCGCGTTCTTACTCGACAACAATCTCAATGCCACTCGCTGGTTAGAAGACAACGATCTTTTTGATGGAAGCGAATGCATTTTACGCCGAACCATCACCAAAGAGGGTCGCTCTCGCGCTTTTATTAATGGCAGCCCTGTTCCGCTATCTCAACTAAAATCACTCGCTCAACTATTGATCAACATTCATGGTCAACATGCGCACCATCAATTAATGAAAAGTGATTACCAACTCTCCATGTTGGATCAATATGCAGGCCATACTAATCTACTAAAAAATGTCCGTAACGCTTATCAAGCGTGGCGACAAGCCGACAACAACCTAAAAACTTTACGTGATAATAGCCAACAGAACCAAGCTCAAAAGCAGCTTCTCGAATACCAAATTAAAGAGTTAACGGAACTCGCCATTGGTGAAGAGGAGTTCCAAACGTTAGAGCAAGAGCATAAACGCTTATCCAATAGCGGAGAGCTTGCCTCAAGTTGCCAACTCGCCATTGATCTCATCTATGAAGGCGATGAATACAATGCCCTCAGCGTGCTTCAAAAAGCCAATAGTTCGTTAATCCAACTGGCTGAGCTAGACGAAAAACTGTCCTCACTTCCTAATATGCTTGAGGAAGCGATCATTCAAATTGAAGAGACCAACAACGAACTGCGCTCATATCTAGACAGCATTGATGTTGATCCAGGAAGAATGGCCTTTGTGGAAGAACGCTTCTCAAAAATTATGTCTATCTCTCGTAAACATCATGTTCAACCCAATGAGCTCTATCAGCATCATCAAGATTTGTTGAAACAGATCGAAGAGCTTGATTGTTCAGACGAGAAACTCGACGAACTCGCTCAAGAAGTGCAGCAAAAATTCCAATTATTCCTCAATCATGGCGAGAAACTGCATAAGTCTCGTAGTCGCTATGCGAAAGAGTTAAATAAACTGATCACACAAAGCATGCATGAATTGAGCATGGAAAACGCTAAGTTTGCGATTCAGGTTGAAGCTCAAGGTTCTCATCCCTCTCCTCTTGGATTAGATTGCGTCACTTTTGTGGTTTCGACTAACCCTGGGCAACCAATGCAGCCCATTGCGAAAGTCGCTTCTGGTGGTGAATTATCACGTATCTCATTGGCGATACAGGTCATCACCGCACAGAAGGTAGAAACACCAAGCCTTATTTTTGATGAAGTCGATGTCGGTATCAGCGGCCCAACCGCTGCCGTTGTAGGGAAAATGCTTCGTCAACTGGGAGAGTCCACTCAGGTAATGTGTGTTACTCACCTTCCTCAAGTCGCAGGGTGTGGGCATCAACAGTTGTTTGTCGCGAAAAATACTAAAGCGGGAAAAACTGAAACGCAGATGAACGTTTTGGATGAAACTCAGCGTATTGGAGAGCTAGCACGACTGCTTGGAGGCAGCACAATCACCGACTCGACATTAGCCAACGCGAAAGAACTACTCATGGTTGCTTAAGCCGAAAGTTTGTTTGAAAAGTTCAATCAGAGCACTATTTTTGTCCAATAATGCAACTTAACTCAAAAATAGCAGTCTGATTAGCATCAAATAACAGGGAGTTTTTTACTTCTGCCTCTAGCTTGTTTATTATCAGGCCAGATTTACGGATAACGACTAAGAATTTTACTATGCGATTTAAGAAGTGGTTAGTAGCAGTCCCACTAGCACTAACAATGTTGACGGGTTGCTCCGTATTAGAAAAGCTGGTTTATCGAATTGATATAAACCAAGGTAACTATGTAGAACAAGAAGCAGTTAGCCAACTCAAGTTTGGTATGACTAAAGACCAAGTTCGGTATGTCATGGGATCCCCTATGCTAATCGAAAATGGCTACCCTGATACTTGGTACTACATCTACCATCATACTAAAGGCCATAACGATCCGATCCAAAAGGACTTAATCGTGAACTTTGGTGAACATGGTACATTATTGAATATTGCGGGTGATTTCCCGGAAAGCGACACCTTTTTCGAAGGCTTAAACTAATCCTCATCGGAAAACACAACGCGCAATAAAAAGGCTCGCAATGACGAGCCTTTTCTATATCTGGCGCATAGGCAATTTTCCACAATGACGTCACATTACTGTAACGACAACGGTTTCAAGTTAAACACAGCAACGCCAATGCAGATGTGGTTAACGAAACCATTTTTACCGAAGACACCGTTGCCGAAGACATCATTACCATAGATATAATCAACGAAGACATGATAACAAAGAGATTGCAAACAAGACCTAACTAGCTTTTACGCATCTCATTCATCTTACCGCCTGTTACAGGGTCAATAGTCCCTGCGGCTTTAGCTTGTTCCGCTCGCTTGCGTCTGATTTCTTTAGGATCAGCAAGCAGTGGTCGGTAAATCTCAATGCGATCTTTGTCTCTAACCGTCGCATCTAACTTAATATTGCGACTAAACACTCCCAGCTTATTTTTGGCTAAGTCAATCTCAGGGTACAAAGCCAACACGCCAGACTGCTGTACAATCTCTTCCACTGTCATATTACGGTTAACCACCAAGTTAAATACTCGCTGCTCGTGTGGCAACGCGTACACAACCTCTACATGGATCATGTCCGATTCAATACTCATCTTTAATACACCTGTTTCGCGCGTTGGGTAAATGCACTGACCATATTACTCGTCAGATCATTGAAGATCTTCCCAAAAGCCATCTCAATCATCCGGCTTGAAAATTCGAACTCCAACTTCAACTCAACCTTGCATGCCTGTTCATCTAATGGGATAAAAGACCAACCACCTTGTAACTTTCTGAACGGACCATCTACCAACTCCATCATAATAGAAGTACCATCAGTTAACTGATTAGAAGTAGTGAACGTTTTACTAATACCGGCTTTTGCAACATCAACTGATGCGACCATTGTCGTACTTGATGATTCCAAGACACGAGAGCCTGAACAACCAGGCAAAAATTCGGGATAACGGGCAACATCATTAACCAAAGCATACATCTGGTCAGCACTAAACGACACTAACGCTGAGCGAGTGACTTGTGGCATATAGACTCCTGTAAGTAACAGCGATACATTTAGCTGTCGAAAAATTTAATTCTATTGAGCTAGCGCGCAAATAAAGGATTCCCCAATTCAGGTGCAATCCGTATAATGAGGCCATTATGGCAAAGAATAAATCAAAATCAAAAGCGGGTAGCAATACCATTGCGCTAAATAAGAAAGCTCGCCACGAATATTTCATCGATGATGAGATAGAAGCGGGGCTTGAGCTACAAGGCTGGGAAGTAAAATCTCTACGTGAAGGTAAAACTAATATCGTGGAAAGTTACGTCTATGTTCGGGATGGAGAAGCATTTATCAGTGGTATGACTATCACTCCGCTTATCCAAGCATCAACACACGTTGTCGCTAACCCAACTCGTATTCGTAAACTTCTTTTATCTAGAAAAGAACTCGATAACCTTATCGGGCGTATTAATCGTGAAGGCATGACTTTAGTTGCCACCGCTATGTATTGGTCTCGCTCATGGGCGAAAATCAAAATTGGCGTAGCAAAAGGTAAAAAACTGCACGACAAACGTACTGATATGAAAGAAAAAGATTGGGCGAGAGATAAATCGCGAATTATGAAGAGTAGTTTGCGTTAATTTTAAGCACTTAAACGCACAGTGCTAGACAGGCCATGCTTTTCTGGTACTATGCAAACAACACTTGGGGCTGATTCAGGATTCGACAGGAATTTTGAAGTCTGAGGTGCATGCCGTGGGGCGGTTGGCCACGTAAAAAGCCGCAAAAAAATAGTCGCAAACGACGAAAACTACGCACTAGCAGCTTAATAACCTGCTGAGAGCCTTTCTGCCCTAGCTTCCGCTTGTAAGACGGGGAATAACAGAGAGTCAAACCCAAACTAGCTAGATCGGATTCTCCCGCCTGAGAGATGAAGTTCGAAATTTAATTCAGGATAGTCATTTACTAGCGTGTCGGTTCGCAGGTACTTGGTGAAATTAAAGATCGACTAAGCATGTAGTACCAATGATGAATGATTTCTGGACGCGGGTTCAACTCCCGCCAGCTCCACCAATTATAAGTTTAAAGACGTCCTAGGGCGTCTTTTTTCTTGCCTGCAATATAACAAAATCAATAACTTACAATCCATTAGCGTCCGTAGCGTTCTCTACCTTCCATGCTCTCTGGTATTCCACGTGGTATTCCAAGCAATAAATGCTAGTATCTGGAATACCATTTATTTGAGGAGTTGAGCCAATGGGAACCAGAGCAACTAGACTAACAAGTAAAGCTATTACCAACGCAAAGCCTAAAGAGAAGGATTATGTTCTTTCTGACGGCGACGGTTTACAGCTACGAGTTAGGACAAATGGTTCTCGTTTATGGAACTTCAACTATCGCCACCCTATTACTAAAAAACGCATCAACATGGGCTTAGGTGCTTTCCCTGAGTTATCTCTCGCTAATGCCCGTAAAAAGACAATAGAAGCAAGGGAGCTTGTTGCTGATGGCATTGATCCTAAAGAAGCCAGAGATTCAAATCTTGCTGAAATGCAAAAAGAACTTGAAAATACATTACTCAATTTAGCTAAAGAGTGGTTTGAAAGAAAAAAAGAAAGTGTCACGACAAACTATGCCGATGATATCTGGCGTTCTTTAGAACTGCATATATTTCCAGGTTTGGGCACCTGCCCTATTTCTAAGATTGATGCTCAAACGGTTATCAAGAAATTAAAACCTCTAGAGGCTAAGGGGAGCCTTGAAACAGTTAAACGCTTATGTCAACGCTTAAACGAGATAATGGTATATGCCGTTAATGTCGGTAAGCTCACCTCTAACCCTATTGATAAAATCTATTCTGGATTTCAAAAACCGAAGAAAAAAAACATGGCAGCTCTGAAGCCCAATGAGCTACCAGAACTGATGAACGCAATCGCGAATGCATCTATTAAAAAAGTGACTCGCTTTCTAATTGAGTGGCAGCTACACACTATGAGTAGACCAGCAGAAGCCGCAGGTGCTAAATGGGAAGAAATTGATTTAGAAAATAAACTCTGGATTGTCCCCGCAGAGCGAATGAAAAAAAGAAAAGAGCACAAAGTACCGCTAACTGAGCAAACTATTGCCTTGTTAGAAAAACTTAAACCAATTAGCGGTCATCGAGATTTTCTGTTCCCTTCAGATAGAGACCCTAAGAAACCTTGTAATAGCCAGACAGCTAATATGGCTCTAAAAAGAATGGGGTTTGAGAATCGACTAGTAAGCCACGGTTTGAGATCCCTAGCTAGTACAACACTCAATGAACAAGGTTTTGTTCCTGATGATATTGAATCAGCTCTAGCTCATGTAGACAAAAACCAAGTCAGGAGTGCTTACAATCGTACAGATTACCTTGAGCGTAGACGTCCGATGATGAGCTGGTGGAGTGAACATATAACCGCTGCTGCTGAAGGAAATGTCTCATTAGCTAGCAGGAAAGGACTAAAACTAGTCAGTTAAGCCTAATATAGGTTTACGATAATCAAACTAAACTGTTTCATCCCAACGTAGAACTAGCGGATAGAAATACTTCATTCTCAATCTTATATTTTTATTAATAACTAAGAATGATCGAGGTTAACTTTGAATATAAAGGGGAGCCAATATAAGGTGAGCTCCCCTAGTTTTGCATTCAACTTATGTAGTGGTTGTTCCCAATGTTAGTGCTGACTGCCCTTCCATTTTTCTGCTAGCTTCTTATTCATTTTAAAATCAATGACGTTTGGTGAAGTTTCAATTGCAGACTTTTCAGCATTGCGCTCTTTCTGTTCTTCATGCTTAGCTTTTAGTTTGCTGAATGCCATTTTGGGCAATACAACAAAGCTGGCAAACAGAACACTTTTTGCACCATCGTAAATAACATTTTCGATAAATGGCTTATAGCTTTCATCTCCAGCATATTGAACAGCAATAGCAATAAACTCATCAACTACGCTCCCCTCTCTTGCCTCTTTGAGAGCCCAAACAATACCACTCTGACCTTCTTGATAAAGGGGAAGGTCAAGATCTTTTGTCACCTGTTCGAGTTCAAAAAGTGCGGTAAGCGTCGTATCTAAAACATGAGAAGACACCACCCCAAGTTGCTTTAGCTCACTGTAGCAGCCTGTTGATAATAACGAAGCGGGATTGTCTTCATACAAGGTATCTGTTTTAAAGGTAACTGAACCCAACTCAACAGCGTTTTTAAGCTCTAGAACTTGGTTTGCTCGATAGAGCTTAATATCACCAAAAACAAGTGGCTTAGGGGAAACATTTTGACTCTCTTCGTGAGTATCTATTCGACTATCTTCCAGAAAACCTTCCGCTTGCCCAAAGATAAACTCTTGAAGGTGTTTATCAATGCGCATGTTCAGTTTGAAAGGGGGGATCGTCGCGCCTTCAAGACGCTCAAAGTAGACTTTTGCCTTAGTTCTATCGACCGTTGATTTCAGCGTATCAAAGCGACCAAAACGGTTAATGCTCTGCTCATTAACATCCCCACCCATCAACTGGAGAAGTAAATCGCTATCTAAACCAAGAGCCTCAACAATAGCGGCTATTCGCAACTGTTCCTTCTGATTTTGATAGTCGTTGATGTAGTCTCTAAAAGTATGGCCTTCAATTAACTGTGCATCCCCACGCTGCAAATCGTGCAAAAAGAGCTTGGCATACTTTTGTTCACTTTGGTTTAGTGACGCAAATGATTTATGTAACTCATTGAGAGTTATTTCGACACTTGTGGAATCTTGGTGCTGATTAAGCTCTTTTAGATATTTATCAAAGCGACTATTCATGTAGTCGGCATCGATTTTACCCGTGTCTATTTCAGTTAGATAACCACTGATATCAAAAGGGACATCACCACCTGAACCTTCACCATTACCGTCCCCTTTGCCAGCAAGCTCTTTATAACGCTGAACTAAACTCATGTAAGTGAGTTCATCGATAACCAGAGTGACCTCGCGCTCAACACCGCTCTCGCCTTCTAATGAGTCAGTATAGGTAGACTGCTCCCAATTCAGACCTTGTACTTTGGCAGCTTCTAGGTGCTTGTTAAAGGTATTAAATAATTCGGTAAACTTAGCACAGAGCTCTACATCGTCTGGCAGCGTTTCAAAATTTTCAATACCTGAACTAGCAAACAGCTCAGAGATATCCGCTGACACCCTATTCATAAGCTCAATATTACTTGCCAGCCTATCAACAAAAAGCCCAATAGGTTTGTCGCCGGAGTAGAGTTTGACAGCATCATTAATGTGCTGCTCCATGGTATGTGGATAGCGATAATAACGAACAATGCCGTGAGGTTTGTCGGGACCAAACAAACGATTAGTACGCGAGAAAGCCTGAATAATATTCTGGTACTTAATCACTTTATCTAAGTACAAAGTATTCAACCACTTGGAATCAAAGCCAGTCAGCATTTGATCGACCACGATTAGTAGGTCTAGCTGCTTTGAAGGCTCTTTGTGGATATTCTTGTATTGCTCTTTATGGGCAAGCCGCGCAGCGATATCTTTTTTAAAGGCCGAATGGCGGGCAAAATCAAACTCTAGGCCATAGCGGGCGTTATAATCGGCCATAATCTCTTCTAGACCATCACCTTTGAACGTCGGGCCACGGTCACCACTACCATCATTATCAATGTTAGGGTCAAATAGGGCCGATATTTTTAGCTCAGGTTTATCTGCTTTTAAACGGCGATAATAATCTATTGCTTCAGCGATACTATTGGTGGCTAAAATGGCGTGAAATTTATTGCCTTGGCTAAGCACATCCCATTTATCTATGATGTCAGCGACGACTTTGTCTTGATGAGCCTTCGTTAAGTATTGGCTTTTAGGGATATAGTCTTCAATGCCTTTATGATATTTTCCTGTGGCATCTTTATAACCTGCCATCGGTACATCATTCATAAAGTGATTAAACTTTTTCTTTTTGGCAGGCTCTGCCATCGCATCAGTAACCGAGTCGGCCTTAGCTTGCTGTAAAGCAATCTCTTTTCTTAGTTCGCCATCCTTAAAGGTCGGCATTTTGTAAGGGTCAAAGCCCAATACGTTTCCATCACGAATACCATCAGCAATGCTATAGCGGTGCAACTCATTACCAAATACATCAGTGGTCGTATTACTATTAACTTGGTTTTCTTCATGGATAGGCGTGCCAGTAAAACCAAAAAAGAGGGCTTTCGGGAATGTTTTTTTCACCCTTACCAACATGCCTTCTTTATCTTCTGTACCTCCACTCATCGTTGAGCGGTGCGCCTCATCGATAATAAACACCAAGCGCTTAGCTCGAATTTTTTCAATGTCAGCCGAGTTTGTTGCTACTCCCTCATCATCCGCTTCTTCAAAAATATTACTCATTTTTTGAATAGAACTAACAATTAACGTATCAGCAGGAGCGGTGCTCTTTAGTTTGGTCACCAGTACATGAGTATTCTCGGTGGCTTGTACCACTTCTCCATCACTAGCAAATCCTTGATATTCAAGTAGAGACTGAGTACCAAGCTCGATACGGTCCATTAAGAAAATTACTTTATCGGCGTCTTTTGATTGAGCAATCAACTGCGCTGACTTAAAGCTGGTCATGGTTTTACCAGAGCCTGTGGTATGCCATACATAACCACCAAGCCTGTCTTTATTGTTTATACCACCTAACTGCTTCCAGTTGGTTTTTGCAACTCGGTCCGATATCGCATTAGCGGCGTAATACTGATAGCTGCGCATGACTTTAAGTATGCCATCGGTATCATCAGCAACGGTGTAAAAACCTATCAACTGATGTGCCATCGGGATGGACAGAAGATCAGATGCAATATCCTTCCAGTGATTTTTAGGCTCGTTATTATAATTGCCCCAATGAAATTGATAGTCGGGGTTAAATTTGCCATCCATCCCCGGATTAGCAAAGTATTTAGCCTCTTCTGGCTCCATGGCGACAAAGACCTGGATAAGCGAAAACAGGCCGCTAAAAATACCTTCTTTAGAGTACTTTTCAATTTGGTTGACCGCTTGACTTACCGGAACGCCGCTGCGTTTTAACTCAATATGAATAACGGGCATACCGTTTATTAGCAACAGTACATCACCACGACGATCGTTACGTAACGGGCTACCTCGTTCGAACTTGGGTTGCTGCACAATTTGGTAACGACTTTGACCTGCTGCGATCTCTTGGCGGTCATAAATTTTCAAACTGACTTCTTTGCCATAGTGCAGCGAGTCATCAGAGTTATCTCGTTTAATCGCGACCGTTTTACCATTAATTAAACCGTTGAGTTTGAGCGGCGTTTTCAACTCTTTGATCTGCTCAATAATCTGCTGCATTTCAGTTGTAGTCAGCGGTACATCGTTTAAGCGATCTTGTTGACGATTGTTTTCAAACAAAATGTTTGCCCAGTTTTGCAGTAACTCGGCCTCAGTTTTGTTTTTGAGGATTTCAGGCTCCCACCCTTTTTGGGTGAGAACCTCAATAAAAGCCTGCTCAAATTTTGCTTCAGTTTTAAAAATGGTCATGGTCATTCCTTAAACAAACATTTTGCTCAAACAAGCCTGCTTGATATTAGAGAGTTTAGTGATCTGTTGTTGGTGTTGATTGATTAAGCTATCAAGTTTTTGAAAGTAGTTGCCAATAGCGGTTTGCTCTTCAACGTTCTTTGGAAATACTACAAGAGTGTTCTGTATTGCGGTCTTTGATATTGATAGTACTTTTGTTCCTTGCATCAATGATGAAAGCTGATCATGGTATGAAGCTGAGTTTAAGTAGTAACCAAGATACTTAGAAGCAAAAGTCAGGGTTGGCCTAACTGCAATAGTGTGCAATCCAGAAAAAACCAACAGCTCACCTACATTGAGTAATTCTGTACACTTACCAACAGTATTATCTTCGGCAGCATCAGCAATCACTATGTCACCACTCTGCAAAGCGGTATGCTTCAGCTTATTAGCAACACCATTGTTTGTAATAAACGGTATCAGTTCACTGTCTGCATCTAAAGTTTCACCAAATTTAATTAATACGTCTCCATAGTGAATATTTTTTGCCAATCCAACTTGGTAGTTTAGCTCGGCTCTAGAAAGAGTATTGTTTGGTAAGTTAGCAAAACATGCTCCAAAGGGTTTCTCTTTCCACTCCCCACTACCCCCCTTAAAACGGATTTCCGGAACGGTTTCACCTTGCTTGGGAAACATTTTTTCCAGCATGGCTTTTTTCAAGTGACTGAGCTTGTCATGCTTTTGTTGGTGTTGCTTGATTAGGCTGTCGAGCTTTTGGAAGGTGTTGCCAATGGCGGTTTGTTCTGCCCTTTCACATTGCTTTATTGGCGTCGCTTTGGCCTGCTGAATGGTATAATGAGCAATAGTACCTATATGCGAGATACTCTTGATGTACTTTTTAAAAGTTTCACTAAATAGGAATGTATAAAGAAAACAACCATCAAATCTTTTGTCATTCTTAAACCAGAGTAAATCGGCATCCTTAAAATATAAAGGGTCATCATTGGGTACTAAAAAGGGAATACCAATCGAGCCACCACCAGTAACAAGTAGGTCATCAGTGGAGACCTTACCAATCTTGTCAGTGAGCTCTTTATACACATCATAAGAAATAAAAGCCTTAGCGTTTTCTTGCCCTTTGTATATAGATACGACATCACTAGTTCTAAAAAATGGAACCCCTGTTTCAGTCCATTGTTCCTTATGAACTCGTGCGGCAGAACGGATATCTATGAGTTCGCCAAGGTTGCGTTGCTCCCACTCCCCACTAAACCCTTTAAAACGAATATCAGGAGCTTTCTTTTCCACACTCATCTTATTCGCCCTTCAATAAGCTAGTCAGTTCGGCTAAGCCCTGCATATCAAATTCATTACCCGTAAGCCCATCCATCATTTCCGCCAATTCACCTTCGGTGGTTTTGATGTCACTCGCGACTTGCGAATAGGTTACAGCGTATTTATCCGCAAGGACTTGTACCTTTTTGGTAAGCTTGGCTATCAGGCTACTTGGCATCGCGGCAAGTTCGCAACTTAATGGAGCGATCCATTTTAGATTCAGCAGGTTCTTCACTTGCTCATCGCTTAAGCCTTCAATGGTAGTTTTCGTTTTAAGGTGCAGTTTAGTTGCCGCTTCTTTCACTGCTTTTTTCAGTGCTTTTTCTTCATTGATAAGTTTGTTAGCACGGATAATCTTGGCCTTATAGCTTTCTTCAAGCACAAGGCTATCTTCATTAAACTTAACATTACTGTCTTTCTGTTCTTTCAAGAAAGCCTTAGCTGCTTTTGCTACTTCAGCATTGACAAAGGCATCTTTGCTTTCTTTAACGGTATCTAACTCTTTATCTTCTTCACTTAGCGACTCTAATATTTCTTCAAGTATGCTGGCAATTTCTGCCAAACGATTCTCTTGTTTAGCTAGTGCTGCTAGGTCATCACTTAAGTGAGTTTTTTGCACTAAACCAAAAGGAAATATGTGACCTTTCCAGCCATCTTGCACCTCAGTATCTTTACCATTTTTCTTTTTGATAACGATATTCGGTTCAACTTGCTTCGTTGCGTCAAAACCTTCAGTTTGCATCATTTCTAAATCGGCGGTAATGATTTGCCATTGGTTGTTTAGAAACTGATAGGCTTGATATTTGTCGATTAAAGCAATAGGACTTAGGCGGTTAAAGAGTTCAACACTTAATGAAGCTTCTTGTTGATTGCGTTTAACCCTTTCCCAACCTTTAATGAGTTTGGTGTTTAAGTCGTCATCAAACCCAGCAAAAGCTTCTTTGTAACCTGCTATAAACTCTACCACCTGTGGATGACGGCTAATGCTTGTATTGACTGCGTCTTTAGCAATAGCCAGCTCACTGTACGCAGAAGATTTAGTCGCAAACAAGATGCTTCGAAGTTGTGGGAAAGCAAGCCAATATGAATTGAGTTCATCAATCTCACTGTTAGGGATACCGCCTAACATGGTGGCGTGTAAGTCCCAGCGTTCAGTCGCAGCTGAAGAGTCCACATAACGTGGTATGTTTAAGTTATAACCATTATTGCGTAAGGTTTCTTTGCTCACGACTTGTGAGAATTTATCGATACTCTCTCGATTGATCACAGCATCAACAGTGCGCTTAATATCACTCGCTTGCAGCTTGTTGTTTTTGCCTTCTTTAGTAAAGTGCTTAGAGGCATCAACAACCAATACATCGGTATTCTGGCGCTTTTGCTTTAGTACCAAGATCACAGTTGGAATACCCGTACCAAAGAAGATATTACCCGGCAAACCAATAATGGCATCAATGTGGTTCTGCTCAATAAGCTGCTTGCGGATCTCCCCCTCTTCACCACCACGGAACAATACACCATGAGGTAATACAATGGTCATAATACCATCAGGCTTTAGGTGGTAGAGATCGTGCAATAGGAAGGCAAAATCGGCTTTAGTTTTTGGGGCTAGACCAAAACGCGAATAGCGAGGATCACTATCTTTATAGCTAGGGTCCCATTGTTGTGAATACGGCGGGTTAGAGACAACAGCGTCCACGTATAATGCATCATAAGTGCCTTGTGGGTCATTCTCATCGAAGTATGGCCAATCGTCTTCTAGAGTATCTCCATTGCGGGTTTTAATGTTGCTGGCTTTAATACCACGCATGATCAGATTCATACGGGTAAGGTTATAAGTATTCGCTTTTAACTCTTGCGCATAATAGGTAATGCTGTCTTTGTTTTTAGCGTATTTTTCAACGGCCTCACCAATATTGATAAGGAGTGAGCCAGAGCCGGACGTTGGATCATAAATCTCAATGGTGTCTTTATTTTTTAGTTCATGAGCGATGATGTGCGACATGAGAACCGAGACCTCATGAGGCGTATAAAACTCTCCAGCTTTTTTACCCGCATTAGCCGCAAACTTTTCAATCAGGTACTCGTAGATGTAACCCAGAACGTCATAGCCTTGCTGACCGTTCATAGGGATACTTTTGATTAAGTGCAGTAAGTCGCTAATAGCTTTAGTTCGCTTACCCGCGCTTTCTCCGAGTTTGCTTAACCCTGTTTCTAGAGTAGTAAAGATGCCTTCAAACAACTTTTTGTAAGTAGGCGAAATCAAACGGCTAAAAGCAGAAAGTGCATCACGTACGTTAGATTCATCAAAGTCGGACGTTGGATCAACCCACGTTGAAAACAGATTTTCGTAAGCAATAAAATAGCCAAGGTTATCTTGAATGTATTTGACTGTTTCAGCGTCTTCTTCTGTTAGCGCTTTGACTTCATCAGACGTCATCCCTTCTTTGGTGACAAACTGCACCTGTTGATCGCTGAGGTACTTATAAAAGATGAAACCTAAGATGTAGTCTTTGTATTCGTTTGCTTCGATCTTTGAACGCATCTGGTTCGCTGAT
This sequence comes from Vibrio genomosp. F6, assembly GCF_005146325.1. NCBI lineage: Bacteria > Pseudomonadati > Pseudomonadota > Gammaproteobacteria > Vibrionales > Vibrionaceae > Vibrio > Vibrio genomosp. F6. Next base: position 43,335 of record NZ_SYUT01000054.1, read on the forward strand.
TCCCAGATTTTTGCCGCTAATTGTTGCTTATTCATATTTCACTCAATTCATTTCAACTATTGACCGACATCGTGAAAACAGTCGGCACATGTTCGTCATATTGTGTTTAGGGACTCAGTTAAACCTGATCTTCTTGCTCTGGTATCTAGGCTTCAAGAGCTTCACTCTAAACGCCAAAAAACCACCGACTTTGAAACCGATGGGAGCCGATCTTTAAAGGCAAGTCTCTAAGTGTTTTTCTAAGCTGACTTTAACTATGTCGCTGATTTTTTAATCGCGACTATTTCAGCAACCACCGAGTTGTACACTCGCGAATTCTTTATCCATTTTGAAACACGGAGAATACGGGAGAATTGAAGAATCAACAATGCGCAAAACCAAACTTTCAGCACTCCGGTTTCATATGTAACTTTTTGTTTTAGCCTAAATGACTCACTATTCAGCATCACGCCCTTCTCCCCTGCCATCCATTCGAATCCAAATCTTTTCAAATATATTTCATCACTATGCATAACCCCACCGATAGAAAAAGGAGCTGCTTATGCATAGAAATCCCTTACCCGCAACTTCATTCAACAAGACAGCTTTGCCTATCTCTCTGGCTCTTCTAGATACATTAAACAACGTTCTAAACAAACACACAGGACTCGTAGAGGGTCATCACACCATCCATTTCAGTAACAAGCACTACTCCGCTGAACATGGAGGCTACCACCCTGTTGAGATTGCACTGGCGAAAGGCGTTAACAACCTCTATTCAATCCTTTGCATCACAGATTTTAGCTTCAATGGATACCCTTACCCGACACTTGAGCGAGACATTGAGTTCGATTTCACTCATGCCACGGTCTTCACTCGATACTCCGGCCTAAAGAGTATGACTGCACCCAATATCGACAAGCTATATACACTATGGGAATCCAAATTTATCGCTAACTTAGCCAAGGGAGTCTACAACCAAGTCGAGCTGCGTAGCCGCTAATACCTGAGAATAGTTGATAACCACCACCTCTCTACCGACCCCTCACTTCTAGCTATCACCATGATTTTACAACCTTACTTTTTCACAGGAGAAACGCCTTATGTCCTATGACATTGTCTATGAACAACTAGCACTGCGTGTACCAAAAGAAGATGTCGCTCAGCAAGCCTGTACCTTCTTCAGAGAACGCCTCAACCACACAGACACCCAAAGCCCAAACGAACTCAAACAAGCCCTGCATGAACGTTACAGACTTAGGCTACGTGAAGATGACCTACTCATGCTCCACATGCTCATTGGCTCTAGCAATCTCTTTGACACGGAGACAAACAAACGAGCACGTAGCTGGCAGTTCTGTGGTGTAAAGACATTCAACCAACTACTCGTGAAATATGGTTGTGATTGCTCAGCAGCCGCTGAATCAGAAGATGTCAAACTCAATGGTCGAGACACCAAAGCAGAAGGTTGGATACGTGCATTACGTAACACACTGAATCACGCTAAAGACTATGGAGTGATGCCGTATTGTCACACCCTAGAGGTATGACTTAAAGCACCATTAGATACCTCGAAACAAACCCAATTAGATGAGTTAAAAACGCAGCTAAGTGATTTAGATGTAACTTGGAAAGAACGGCAACGATTTGATGACGATGGCTTTGATGTCGCAATAAAAGCCAAGTCTGCTTTTGAGATGTGGCTATTTCAACAGCTCATCAATGGTTACCAAGGCAAGTGCTGGATAAATGGCTCAGAGCCGCCCTATCACGCTGTAAAGAAGCATTCTATCTAATACACCTTAAGCACCATTACCCACCAGCTTAACGACCCTAAAAACACGTTTACCCACCATTCTAGAGGCCACCTTGTTATCAAGGTGGTCTTTTTTATTTTATTCGTAAAAAGGAAACACTCATGCCATCAACAAACAAATCAGACTCATCATTTATGCCAGAGGCAAAAAAAATCAAACCACTCACGGTACTTGTCCACTGGTCTGAGTCTCGGGAGTTCGCTGAAGAGACACTCTATGACTTTAATAAATTCGAAAAGAAAGCTCTGGAGGTTGCCAAACGCAACCCTTTAGGCGGTTACGATAAAACAAAAGTTACCGTGACCTTTGATAATGAACATCAGCACGAATGCCGCTTAGATTTAGGCTGTGGTGGTAATGATCAAGGCTTTGCTGAGCACTGTTTAAGCATGGCTCGTTATTACCGCCAGCATAAAGGATATGTCGATAAGCCTTGGCTTTATGACAAACACCACCAGCAGTTAATCGAACTCATTAACACTTATGAGTTGGACCACTCATTCGTAGACCTAGGACGTATGCAGGTTAAACAGGTCGAGGAGCAAGCTAAAGCCGAAGAAGCCGCGAAAGAAGAGGCCAAAGAACAAGCGTCAGCAAAGGCATACCGTGAGCACCAACAAGCGGAGGAGGCGTTTCAAGAGACCTTAGAAATCCCGCAATGGGCAAAAGGTGTGATTGTTGCCACACTCACCGACTATGACGCAGAAAGCAGTGAGCCGTATGCAGGAGAGTTTCATACTAAAACATTAAAGACCATCATTCTCGCTTGGTCGAAACACTCTCGAAACCTATTCCCTGAGCTGCGCAAAGCTTGTTTGAATCACCCTGAAACAGCTTTTCTTAATGACCCCGAGAAAAGCGTTGAACACCGTGAACGCTTTGCCATGGGAGAAGGCTACTACCTAACCGATACCAAGTATCTGCGTTACGGCTGGAAGATAAAGAAAATCAGCTTTTACCGAACAGAAAACAAAGCACGTTATGTGCCTTTAGGAGAGATCGCGATAAACGAATAAAAGAAAGAGAGGCGCTTAATTCGCCTCTCTGGATGGTCTTATTTTTTTCTGTTATCAACGACAGAATCGCTTGGTGATCACAATCAACCTGCAAGGTTTGAAAATAATTTCTGGACAAAAATCAGTTTCGGAAAATCGAGCATTAGCAAATCATGAATAACTACAGGGTATGGAAAAGTCATCACATAACCTACCAAAATAATGACTAGTTTTGCTCACCTATTAAAACTCACGTTCGGCGACTAATCTGTGTGTAGTGGTCAACTGATATTGGCCACGCTCTTAGAGTTTAACCAGAACAATCGTTCTGACTCGTTGGGTGTCAGCCCTCCATTATATTGATGGGGCCTGGCCTGACCTGACAGTAAT